>NZ_WWIC01000021.1:0-58312 GCF_009872555.1 Streptomyces sp. SID5643 | reverse complement strand
GGAGGCCCCGGCGCAGGAGCGGCGGGCCGTGCACGCCGCGCTCTCCACGGCGGCCTCCGACCCGATCGAGCGGGCCCGGCACCTGGCCCTGGCCACCACCGGCACCGACCCGGACGTGGCGGCCCGGCTCGCCGAGGCCGGTGCGCTGGCCCGGGACCGCGGCGCCCCTTCCGTGGCCGCCTCGCTCGGGCTGCTCGCCGCCCGGCACACCCCGGTGGACAGCACCCCGGGCCCCGACGAGCGGCGCCTTCAGGCCGCGGAGGACGCGATCACCGCGGGCGAGGCCGATCTCGCCCGGGACATCGCACGTGACGTACTGACGCGTGCCACCGTGCCCGCGGAGCGGGTGCGGGCGTGGATGGTCGTCATCGAGGCGGCCGGGCAGGCCCTCGGCGAGGTCGACGCCGTCTTTCCGCAGGTCCTGGCCGATGCCGGTGACGACCCGCGCCTGCTCGCGCAGGTCTACTACCAGCTGGCCTGGCGCGGCCTGGTCGTCGAGGGCGACTTCGCCGAGGCCCGCCAGGAGGCGGCGCACGCGGCGGAGCTGGCCGCGCGGGGCGGGGACCGCCGGACCGAGCTGATGGCGCTGTCCTTCCAGGCCTCCACCGAGACCCTGATGGGCCACCCGGACGCCCCCGCGACCGTCAAACGGGCGCTGAAGGAACCCCAGGACCCCTATGTGGCCTGCCACCACAACGGCGCCGGATCGGCCCGGTTCCGCTGGCTGATCATGAGCGACCAGCTCCCCGAGGCGCGGGCGACGATCACCTCGCTGCTGCGCGAGGTGCGCCGGCGCGGGATGGTCGAGAGCGAGGTGCACTTCCTGCGCTTCCTCGCCGACACGGAACTGCGCTCCGGGCACTGCGGCCGGGCCCTGGACCTGGCCCGCGAGAGCCTGAGGCTGGCCCGGGACTCCGGGATCGGCGAAGGGGCCTCGGCCATGCTCGCCTCCCTCGCGGAGGCCTCCGCCGGGGACGTCGACCGGGCCCTGGCCCTCGCCCGGGAGGCGGCGGACCACGCCGAGGTCGACGGCGACCAGATGTACCTGTCCCGGGCCCTCGCGGCGCTGGGCTACGCCCAGTTGGTGGCCGGTGACCCGGCCGCCACCGTCCGCTCGCTGCGCCGGGTGCGGGAGCTGGAGCAGGGCCTCGGCATCAACGACCCCGGGCGCGGCCGCTGGCACGGCGACCTCGCCGAGGCACTGGTCCGCATCGGCGAACCGGGCGAGGCACAGGACGTCATCGACACGACCCGGGCGCACGCGCTGCGGCTCGGCCGGCAGAGCGTGCTGGCCGTTCTGGACCGGGCCGAGGCGCTGGTGCGGGCGGCACGCGGCGAACACGAGGCCGCCGTCGTCCGGTTGACGTCCGTGCAGGACCGGCTCGGCCGCCTCGGGTACGGCCTGGAGGAGGCGCGGGCCGCCTTCGCGCTGGCCCGCCTGCGCGCCCAGGCCGCCGCCTCCCCCCGCACCGGCGCGCGGCCCCTGCCGGGACCGGCGTCGTACGACGAGGCCGCCCGGCTGTTCCGGCGCTGCCGCGCGCTGCCCTGGCTGCGGCAGGTCGACGCCGCCGCAACGGCTGGTCCCACCGCGGCGGAACCGCCCGCTGCCGCGCCCGCTGTCGCCCTGGACGCGCTGGACGGCCTGGCCGCGATGGAGCGTCAGGTCGCCTCGCTGGTGATGGAGGGCGCGACCAACCGGGAGATCGCGGCCCGTCTGTTCATCAGCGTCAAGACCGTCGAGGCGACCCTCACCCGGGTCTACCGCAAGCTCGGGATCCGCTCCCGGGTGGACATCGTCCGGCTGGCCGCGGGCCGCCGGACAACCTGACCCCACCTGGGTTTACGGGGCCGGACCGAGGGTTATCCCTGCCCAACTCCCTTAGGGGGTTCCCTCATTGGGAGCCCCCTCGTCCGGGCTCTAGCTTTGGGGCGTGCCGCTCGCCGGGCACACGGAGATCCGAACAAAGGCGTCAGGGTCCCCGTGCACGACCACCCGCGCGACCCCCCACCGGCAACTCCCCAAGGAGACCCATGTTCGGGCTCAACGCTGCCAAGAAGGCCGCCGCCGTCGCCGCGGCGACCGCTGCCGCCGCCACGACCGCGCTGCTCGCCGCCCCCACGGCCGTCGCCGCGCCCCAGCCGATCGTCGGCGGTACGACGACCACGACGTCCGCGTATCCGTTCGTCATGCAGATCACGGACGCCTCGCAGAACCAGTTCTGCGGCGGCACGCTCGTCTCGCCCACGAAGGTCGTCACCGCCGCGCACTGCATGGTCGGCGAGACCACCGGCAGCGTGCGCGTCGTCGGTGGCCGCACCTACCTCAACGGCACCAACGGCACGGTCAGCAGAGTCAGCAGGATATGGATCCACCCGAGCTACACCGACACCGCCAACGGCGCCGACGTGGCCGTGCTGACGCTGTCGACGTCGATGCCGTACACCCCGGCGAAGTACGTCTCCTCCTCCCAGACCTCGGTGTACGCGGCCGGCACCACCGCCCGCATCCTCGGCTGGGGCGACACCTCCGAGAACGGCAGCGCCTCCAACCAGCTGCGCACCGCGACCGTACCGACCGTGTCCGACTCCAGTTGCGCGAGCTCCTACGGCTCCGACTTCGTGCAGAGCGACATGGTGTGCGCCGGAAAGACCTCCGGCGGCGTGGACACCTGCCAGGGCGACAGCGGCGGCCCCCTGATCATCGGGGGCGTCCTGGCAGGCATCACTTCCTGGGGCGAGGGCTGCGCCAAGGCCGGTTTCCCGGGCGTCTACACCCGGCTGACCACCTTCTCCAACCTGGTCACGACGCAGGTCAACTCGTGATCACGGGCTGACTCCTGAGCACCCCTCAGGTGAAAGACCAGGGGGCGTTGCGGGCCTCCACGAGCGGCCCGCAACGCCCCCTATCCATGTCGCGACGCGGCTCAGCCCCGTACGACGCCGAACCGGATGTCGTACGACGACCCCGGGTGCATGACGCGCAGCATCCGCTCCCCCTCGGCGGTGACGTCGCCCTTCTGGCCCCGGGTGAGACGGTCGAAGGGCTCGATCACGAGCGCGTCCTCCTCCAGCCGCCACAGCCCCGCGAGGAAGCCGTCGACGAGGAGCGTGCGGTGGGCCAGGTTCCCCTGCCACGAACGGCCCCGGTGCTCGGGCGGGACGACGCGGGTGCGGTCGGCGTGCGAGAGCAGCAGGTTGTCGAACTCGGGCAGGAAACGCGGCGGCGCGGGGGTCTCCGGGTCGGGGCGGGGGGCGTCCGGGAGGTCGAAGAGTTCGACGCCGGCCTCGTCCCGGAAGGTGACGAGCTGCGGGCGGAGGCGTTCGAAGGCGTCGCGCAGCCGGGTCATTCCGGCCCAGGCCTGCATGTCCTGCACCGAGGCCGGGCCGAAGGCGGCGAGATAGCGCAGGACGACCGCGTCGGGCGCGGGGGCCGGTTGCGCGGGCCGGCCGAGCCAGTGCTCGGCGGTGGTGAGACGGACCTGTCCGCTGCGCCCCCACAGCCCCCGGGGCGTCACCTGCACGAGCGGGAGGCGACAGCGGGCGGCGACGGCCAGGGCCTGCGGATCGGCCTCGGGCCACTCCCGGAGCAGGGCCTCGCGCAGCTGTGCCATGGTGCGCGGCTCGGTCTCGACGAGGTCGCGGGCGATCACGGCGAGCCGCTCCAGGTCGACACCGGCGAGTCCCTTGCGGAACGTGACGAGCTCCCGGTCCCGGGCGGGCTGCACCAGCGGTCGCAGGGTGAGGCAGTCGTCCGCGGTGTGGGTGTGGATCGTGGAGCGCATCGTGACGATCCGGACGGCCTCGCGGTCCGCCATCAGCCGGGACAACGCCTCGGGTGTGAACCCGTCGAGCCGGGCGGCGAGGGCGTAGTACGGCGGCTTGACGTTCTGCGCCTGGAGCCCGACCAGATGCTCCACGGCCGCCGCGACGGACAGCCGGGCGGGGCGCAGGAGCAGCTGGCGGTCGAGGGTCGCACGGTTCAGGGCACGCGGGCCGAGCAGGGGTGCCGTGCCGGTGACGCTCCGCTTGGTGTTCGTCATGTGAGGAACGGTAGCGGGGCTTGCGGACAGGTTCTGTCCGCAAGCGAAGGGCCGGCCGGGGCCTTGCTGGCGTACGCCGCGCATCCTGTACGTTTCCCGCTGCGTGATCACGCCTACGTACGCTCGGCGGAGAGGCGGCCGCGATGCCCGGTGCCCCGGGCCGGCTCTCCTCGGCGGGGCGCCGGCGGGCACGTCGCTTCCCCGACCTCCGTCACGTCGGCAGGCGACCCGTCCGCCGGAACGCGGCAGTCAGCCGGACCCGGAATTGCCGGAAGGGTCACTCGGCGTCAACTCACCGCTGTACGCTGCGGGAACAGCACGGGCATCACGCGGGGGACGACATGAAGGACTCATACAGGCTGTACCGCCGAGCCGTCGACGACGTGTGGAAGGGCTGGTGGGTCTCCTGGCCCCTGTCCGCGCGGGTCGAGCTGGGCCAGGTGCTGGAGAACGCGGACGGCAGGGTCCGTCCCGCCGGCGTTCTCTCCGACCGCGGCATCGCCTTCACCTCCCGCCCGGGCACCCCCCACAACGACTACACCTACGACACGCAGGGCTCCGCATCCGTCAGGTTCAAGGCGGCCGGCGTCGCCGCCGACGGATTCACCGCGCTCGCGGTCGCCGACTTCGGCGCACAGGTCACCTTCGAGAAGGACGATGCCGTCCTCGTCGTCTACCGCGGGCTGACCGAGAGCGGTGTCTCCGACGTACGGAGCCTGGCCGCCGCTCTGGTGCGCCGCGGCTGGGACGACTGGGACGGCACCCTGCTCGCGGTGACGGACGTGGTCTCCGCCGCTTCCGGAACCGTCCTCACGGCCGCGGAAGCGGGAGCCGTCGCCGAACTGCGCCTTCAGGCCGGCGCGGGCCAGGCACAGTTGGGCCTCGCCGACCTGGCGAGCCGGGCCAGCGTCGCCGGACGCCGCCGGCTCGGCCTGGAATGGCTCGGCACCGACAGCACTCCCTTCTTCCGGGTCGTTCGCCTCCGCAAGAACTGGTTCGGCAAAGTGACCAAGGACTACGGCCCCCGCCAGCCCGGCCGGGGCGCTGCCCCCGTGCCCGTGCCGCCGGTGCTGCTGGAAGAAGCGCAGGACGACCCGCAGGTCGTGCTCGAGACGGTGTCGGCGGACGAGCAGCCCGCCGAAGGGCTGACGGAGCCGGCATGACGGGCGGCATGGTGAACGCCCCCGCCGAGGTGGAGCTACGGCTCGTCGCCAGAGCCGAGGGCGAGCCAGGGCACACCGTACGGCTGTCGATGGACGGCGGCCCCGTGAAGACGGCTCCGCTGGGAGATCTGGGCCGGACCGAGGATCTCACGAAGGTCTTCGACCGGGGCGTGGGCGAGAACGACCGCGAACAGGCGGGCGAGCGGCTGTACCGCGCGCTCCTGGGCGGAGACCTCGGGGCCGAGTGGACAGAACTGCGCTCCCACGCGACACCCGACCGGCCCCTGCGCATCCGCATGGACATCGAGCCGCCTGAACTGCGCATCCTGCCATGGGAGCTGCTGCGTCAGCGAGGCCAATGGCTGTGGCGGAGACCGGAGTTACGCTGGAGACGCGGCGTCGCCGACGATTCTCCCAACCCCGGGATACGGGAACTCGGGCCCTTGCGGGTCCTCCTCGTCGTATGCAATCCGCCCCACGACGACCGCCTCCTGGCCGAGCACGAGCTCGCCACGATCTCCGGCGCCCTGGAGCAGCCGGGCCGCACCCATCTGGAGGTGCTCGACGCGCCCCGCGACGCGACCGAACTCGCCGAACACATCGACCGGTTGCGTCCGCACGTGGTGCACTTCATCGGCCACGGCATGCCACGCCCCGGGGCAGGCAGTCCGGTGCTCCTCTTCGTACCGGCGAACGAAGGGCCTGACTGGGAGCTGACCGCGGAGGCGATCGCCGACCTCACCCACTGGCATCCGATGCTGGTCGTCCTCAACGCCTGCCACTCGGGAAAGGCCGACCCCGCCGACTGGATCGGCGGCATGGCGCACGCCTTCCTGGACGCGGGCACCAAGGCCGTCGTCTCGATGCAGGACGACATGGACTCGGGCACGGCCGTGGCATTCTCCGCGAAGTTCTACGAGGAGCTGGGGCACGCGCGCCCGCTGGACGACGCCGTGGCCGCCGCCCGCTCCCACCTGGCCAGACATAAGGCGAACACCGGATCATGGTCTCTGCCGGTGCTCCTCACCCGGTGTGCCCCGGACCTGGTGCTGCCCATCGACTCCCTGCTGCCGCCCAACAGTTCGGTCGACGACATCCGCCGCTGCAAGCAGTACGTCGAACTCAGCCGGTTCGTAGGACGCTCCGAGGAACGGCGGCGGGCCTGGTGGGCTCTGGACGATCCCGCCCTCACGCCGAGCCGTGCGGATCGTCCCGTGCTGGTGATCGGCGGCCACTCGCAGACCAACAGCGCGAGAACCGGCAAGACCTGGCTCACCAACTGGTGCCTCGTCACCTGGTTCCTGCGTGGGCACCACGTCGTCTCGGTCAACCTCAAGACGCCTCTCCTCGCACCGGCGCACGCACCCACGGCCGGTACCCGCATCCGGCACAAGGACTGGCTCTCGGCACTCCGGCTGATCCGCCAGGAGGCGACATCCCCCGAGCAGCTGTGCCGTATGCCCGAGACGGCCTTCGGCACGTTCAACGCCGTACTCAACCACCTGGCAGGCGCCTCCTCCGTGCCGGGCGCCGAGCTGGAGCCCGCCGAAGACGCATGGCTGCCGTTCAACGACGAGATAGGCGACCCCTACGACAAACGCAAGACGCTGGTCGTGGACGCGTTTCTCGAAGCGCTGCGGACTGCCACCGCGGGGCAGCCCCTCGTCCTCGCGCTCGACCACGCCGAGAGCGTCATGCCGGGAGCTTTCACCGACATCCTGTACAAGCTGATGGTGCGACCGATCGCCTACGGCCACGCCGCCCCGCTGCGGCTCATCATCGTCGCCCCCGACACCTGGCTGAGCGACGTCCTGCCGGACGGCGACTCGCACATGCTGGGCAGGGTGAGCGTCGGTGACTTCGACAGCGCCCAGTTCATGCGACTCGCCCGAGCGTACGCGCGTCGCCTCGGCGTACCGCCCGACGAGCGGATGGATCAGGCGCTGGAGGGCTTCAGCCAGGTCATGGCCCCGCACTTCGGCGTCGAGACCTTCGAACACCTCACACAGCTCCTGCCGCAGTGGCGGATGGCCAGAGCGCGACAGGGGGCCCTGCGATGACGGACGCTCTGGCGGAGATCACTCGCCGCCTCGCCGCCGGTGAGAGCCTCGAGGCCATCGCCCGTTCCCAGCGGCCGTCCGACTGGGCGCCCGCGCTGCGTGTCTGTGCCGTGGCCCGTACCTTCGACGCCACCCTGTACGAGTCCGTGCTCGGCCCCACGGCAGCCGAACACGGGGACGTCGACGCACCAGACCTCCTCGAACTGCTCGATGAGCGTGCGATCCAGCCGACGGGCGATCTGCCCCAGACGTACTCACTCTCCGAGCAGGACCGCACCTCCTACTTCCTCGACTGGATCGGCACCGGAACCGGCACCCAGGCTGCGCCCGCTGAACTCCTCAGCCTCGAACGCAGGATCGCCGACCAGCGGCTCACCGAAGGCGACCACTCCGAAGCAGTACGTCACCTGCTGCTGCCCGCCGCCGAGGACGCGCTCGCCCTCTTCGACGAACAGTTCACGGCCGCCGACCGGCGACGCGACTTCGCCGCCTGCCAGGACCTCGTCGACGCGCTCGGCGACCCCGACCGCCTCCCCTTCCTCACTCCCGAGATCTCCGAACTCGCCCTGGACCGCGCCGGATACGTGCGCGCCCGCGACCACTGGGCCGCTGACTTCGCCCGCTCCGCGCAGTTCCTCAAGCCCGCCGAACTCCTGTCCGACGCGGAGCAGTTGCTGGCCGGAGAGAAGCGGGTCTGGCAGCTTCACGCCCCCGGAGGCGCGGGCAAGACCATGCAGTTGCGCTGGCTCGTATCCCGGTACTGCGTGCCGGCACCGCGCGACGTACCCTGCGCCCGGATCGACTTCGACGTGGTCAACCCGCACGCGGTCGGACGGCACCCCTGGCTCCTGCTGCTGGAGGTGGCCGATCAGTTCGGCCGCCGGCTGCCCGGCCGCCCCTTTGAGACCTTGACCACCGGCTACGGCGCCCACCGCGTCCTGCTCGACCGCATGCCCTCCGACCCGGGCCGCGAAGTCGCCGCGACCATCGACAGCCTCGACACCGACGCGATCGAGGCGGAACTCATCGCCGCCTTCGCGGACCGGCTGAACCTCGCCGTCGCCGGTCGTCCGGCCGTCCTGGTCATCGACACGCTCGAGGAACTCCTGCTCCACGGCCACGCAGAGGCGGAACGCCTGCTGCGCATGCTCGCCGCCCTCCTGGATCTCTGCCCCGGGCTCCGACTCATCCTCGCCGGCCGCTACAACCTGCGCACCCGGCTCCCCAAGGCGCTCAGGAGCTTCCGGAAGCACCAGGTCAAACACATCAGGGTCCGCCCCTTCACCGCGAGTCAGGCCCGCACCTACCTGACGGACGTACGCGGCATGAGGAACGCCCAGCTGGTCCGCACCGCCGTGCGCAAGGCGCGTGGTCTGCCCTTCGCGCTGGCCCTGCTCGCCGACCTCGTCGAACACGACCCGGACATCACCGCGGCGGAGCTCGCGGCCTGCGACGAGCCGCTCGTCCGCTACCTCATCGACCGGGTGGTCCGCCGGATCAACGATCCCGCGGTGCGCTGGCTCCTGCGCTACGGCGTGATCCCGCGCCGGCTGCGCAAGGAAGACGTGTTCACCGTCATGCGCCCCTGGCTGGCCAGAGGCATCACCGACACGTCCGAAGTCGACGACCCACGCCAGGACGACCACCACCTGCGGGGCAGCGACGACGTCTTCCCGTTCGCCGCGGCCGAACCCACCGACGACGACCTGGAACGTTCCTGGCAACGGCTTCTCGACTACGCGGGCAGCTCTTCCTGGGTGTCACGGCAGCCCGGTGACGACAGCACCGTCGTGTTCCACGCGAACGTGCTGGCACCGATGCGCCTGCTGATCTCCGGCCACCGGGTGTACGGCGAGCTGCACCACGCGTTCGTCGCGCACTTCGAGGAACTGGCCGAGGCGCGCCCCGGGCAATGGGTCGCCTGCACCAAGGAAGCGACGTATCACCGGTTCCAGGCGGGGGATCCCACGGCGGAAGACGTATGGAGCGAGGCTGTCCTCAAAGCGGGCATGACGGAGCCGCCGGACAAGGCGCGAGAACTCGCCGAGGAAGTCCTCGGCGAGGAATATCTGGAGGAGGGACAACCCCGGGTCCGCGCGGACGGAGAGCCGCTCATCAAACTGACCACAGTCATGGCCGCCCATCTGGCCGTGGCCGGGACGGTCGCGCACCGCTATCTCAACTCCCCCGTGGTCAACCCCTCGGACCCGGCCCTGAGCGAGGTCGAACGTCGCCTGGCGCTCGTGGACCAGTTGCAGCAGGTGTCTGCCCCGCCCAGAAAGCGCGAGGCGGCACTCCACCTGCGCGCCATCGCCCTGTTCGGCCGTGGCCGGCTCGATGAGGCCACCGAACTGGTCCGGTCGGCGCTGGAGAATGATCTCACCGACTGGACCCGGGAGAAGCTGCAGATCATTCTCTCGCGGGTGCAGGACCAGATGAGCGACCCGGAGGCCGAATCCACTTATCGCAGTGCCATGGAGACGGCACGCACACGGGGTGACGAGCGGAACGAGGCGCTCATCTCGCTGGAACTCGCCCAGAGTCTGGAGGACCGCGGCCGCATCGACGAGGCCATCACCCTCCGTACCCAGGTGCCGCCGACCGCCTCCGGGAACAGCGGCACACAGGCTCCGTCGGTCTACAACAGGGCCCTGCTGTCCCTGGCCGGAGCACATCTGCTGGCCTTTGAAGTCACCAAGAGCCTGGACACACTGCACAGACTCGACCGCAAAGGCCCGGAGGCGGCCTCGGCGCCGGAGCGCATCGAAACCCGCCAACGCGAGGCGCAGGCTTACGCGATGCTCGGCCGCTCCCGTTCCGCCCTCGTGGCGCTGGATCAGGCCGACCGGATCGCCCAATCGGACATCCACGACTCGACCAGGTACCGGTACCTGGCCGACGTGGCCATGCGGCGCGGACTACTCGCAGGTGAGGTGCTGTCCGTGGACAGCGCGGAGCGGTCGTTCGCCCGGGCCACCGCTCTGTGGAGCGATCTGGGCTACCAGGACGGCCATCCGGAGTGTCTGCTCCTGTACGCACGTTTCCTCACCTACCACCTCGGCGACCTGCGCCGGGCCGCGCAGACCCTCCAGCACCTGCGGGAGGTGGACACCGGAGGGGAACACTCCGTCGCCGCGGCGCTGTTGTGGCACGACCTCGCCTTTCGGACCTACGACGTCCCGGACCCCTCCTTGCTCAGCATTCCGTCGAGGTCGCGAAAGGACCTGCTCGACGGGGGCGTCGCCGCCGTGCTCGCCGACCCGGGCCGAGCCACCGCTCTGGCGGAGGCCTTGGCCGACGTACAACCGCCCGAGGCGCGCCTGGCAGCGCTCGACGGGCTGTCCCGGTGCGGCACTCCGGAAGGTGAGCCGCTGCCCGAACTCGATCTGCTCCGTCCACTGTTCTCATCCCTGGCCGACACGGCACCCGCCACGGTCGATGGGTATGTGCGGCTGACCCGGCTGGCCGAGTTCGAGCGGGTGTCGGGGCGGCACGAGGAGGCGACCCGCCTCATGACGCAGGCACACGCAGGTCTGTGCGAGGCGGCCGAGGACCCCGAACCGCTGGCCAAGTGGCGCTGGGCGCAGGCCCAGATCCGTTTCAACGGGGTCCCGGAACGCCGTCTCAGCCGGTCGCTCTGCACCGTCGCCGCATCGGAGTCGCCACTCATGAGGGCGACCACGCTGTGGCTGCTGGCTCTCACCGAGAAGGACACCGAACCCAGACGCGCGTTCCTGCACGACGCCTCGGAGCACCTGGGACTCGTTCAGCAGCCGTCTGTCTGGAGCCAGTTCATCCTGCGGTCGATCGCCCTGGTCGACGACGACGAGGCGACCCGTCAGATCGCGACACGCATGTCCGCCACTCTCGGTTACCGCCCGGAGGGATCGCCCCCGAGCGTCCCGTCCTCGTTCGGCGACGCGACATCGGAGCACGATGACGTGTACCGCGTGGACACCTCGTTCCGCGTGACGAGGGCCCCGCTCCCCACCGCTCATGCCCTGTCCGCCAACTGGCGCGATCTCACATCCGCCAACTCTGTGTCTCTGCGCCGCCGGCGCCGGGGAATCCCTCCGGTTCGGGCGATGCGGCTACAGGTCGATGACATCCTGTCGCATGCGTTCCCGTGGGAACTCGCGTTCGCCGAGCACCGTCTGCCGCTGTACCGCACCCTTCCCGAGGCCGCCGAGGCCGCTGACGTCCGGGCGGTTCAGGCGGCTTTGAATGCACACACGAACACGAAACTGGTCATCGACGGTCGATGGGGTCACCTCGCCCACATGGCTCTGACCGGATTCGCAGTCGGAGCGGTCGCCGCCCTGCCGGCCGCCATCCTGTCGGCCGGGGCGGCTTCGGCGGCGGCGATGGAGCTCGTACGAAGGTCGCGCGACCGGACCAAAGCCCGCTCCGGGCCACGGGCGCTCGTCCTTGCCTCCGACCCGACCTTCGACAACCGTTCCTATGCTGCCTCCGCATCGGCGTCGACGTCACGTTCGGTGCTCGGCGCGTATCATGCGCACGGCTTCGCCACGGAAGAGGCCCGCTCACTGCGCGTCCTGTCGAAGCTGCAGGCCCCACCGACCGTCATCCATATCAGCGCCCCGCTGCGCCTGACCGGCGGCACCAACCCCTGCTTCGACCTGTCGGCGGTCGAGCTGAGTCACGGCGAGCGGCTGAACCGGACCGCCATGGGAGGCGACCTCGAGCCGGAACAGCTCGTCGCGTGGCTCAAGCAGTTCGAACCCGGCACACAACCCCTGGTCGTTCTCGATCCGCCGCGGCCCGGTTCACCGGCCGACATCCCCCTCCAGCTGGTGCTGCGCAATCTGTTCGCAGCGACCCTGTTCTCCTCGGGACACGCCCCTGCCGTGCTGGGCGTCGGTCTGCTGCGCGGCACACGCAAACCCCAGACCGACCTGCTGGCACGGGCCCTGGGGGCGGACATCCCGCTACTGCGCCTCCTCGCGGATCTGCGCGGTCACCCCGGCCCCGCCGTCCTCGACGCCAACTGGGGCGAGGACAACCTCGAACAGCTCTGCGTCTCCTTGTTGGCCAGCCCCGCCGCGCTCCGTGTCTCCGAGCCGGACGCCACGAGCGCGTGACCGACGGACCCGACATCCAGCCGCCGGCCGTCGACGCGGGCTTTCACACCCGCCGCAAGGCCGAGGTGCGGCACCTCCTGACGGGACTCGAGCGAGAGCTCACGGACTGGCGGGAAGCCGCCAGGGCACGAGGTCCACTGGAGAAGCACCAGTCGCAGATCGAGAGCGCGGTGCGAGTCGTCACAACCGCGCTCGAACAGCTCAGGAGCCTGCCCGCAGCCGAGCAGCAGCACAGGGCGCCGGAGCTCGTCCTCGACCTGCACCACCTGTGGGACTTCTTCCGCACCAAGCTGACGGTCCGGCACATACCCCAGTACAAGGAGTTTCTGGACGCGGCAGACGAGTTGGCATGGGCGATCTACGACCCCGTACGGCAGGCCGCAACCAACCCCTCGCTGTCCCTCAGGGAACCTCCGCTCACCTTTCTCGGCCGTCACCCGGTACCTTTCGCCACCGCCCGCGGCAGCGACTTCGAGGACCTGCTGCCCTCGGGAGCACAACGCACCCTGGCCGGACGCAGAGCGAGCCGCCATCTGCCCTTCCCGCTCATCGGCATCCCCTGGTCCGCGAGCCATCATCTTCCCTCCTTGCTCGCCGCCGCCCACGAAACAGGCCATCACATCGAGGACGACCTGGATCTGACCGAACCGCTGCTGACCCGCCTGCGGGAGCGCACGGGCCTTCCGGCGGAACGTGTGACGGTGTGGGAGCCCTGGCTCGGTGAGGTCTTCGCCGACGTGTGCGCGACGCTCACCTGCGGAGAGGCGTACGTACGGACACTGGCCGACGCGCTCGCCACCACAGGGGACGTCGCCGGCGTCAGCGCCTATCCCCCGCCCCGTCTGCGGCTTCAGGTGTGCAGCGCCACGCTCGCGGAGCAGGCCACCGGCATGCCACCCGGGGAACACGGCAGCACCGAGCCGACGGCCGTGGTGCAGGCCCTGATCCACGACGGCTTCCCGGAGCTCGGCGGCGCCACCCTCGCCTCCCTGGTCGCACTGCGCCACCCCGACCAGCTCGAACAGGCGAGCCTCAGACTCCGGAACGGACTGCGATCCGGGCGGAGCGATGTGCCGGGTGTGCTGGCGGCAGCGGCCCTCGCCTTCCTCGACGCCCCGGACGCCTATGACGACCACGCAGTCGGCACCCGCGCCCTCCACGAGGTCCTGTCCCTCGTCCCCCAAGGGCCACGCGCCGCATCCGCCGCGGACAAGCTACTCGCTCTGCGCGACTCCGCCGCCGGACGTGATCTGTTCGACCTGCTCGGCGGAGACGCTGCGCCGGAGTGACTCCTCGCCGCACCCCATCTCCCGCAGCGCGTCCCGGTCGCGCACCTCGGTTGTTTACGCCCGCCGGGCACCCGGGTACTCAGCAGTGCGTTCCCTGAACCCGCACCACACGCTCCACTCGGGAGATCCGATGCTTCGACTTCCACCCCGACCAGAGTTCCCCGGATCCCATGAGTGACAGCACCGGACGGACGGTGGACGGCATGGAACGAGGCGCAGACCCGACGCGGTCGGCCATGATCGTGATCGACATGATCAACACCTACGACCACGAGGACGCCGAGCTCCTCGTGCCGTCCGTCGAACCGGTCGTGCCCGTCCTGACGGAGCTGCTCGGCCGTGCCCGCGAGGCGGACGCGCCCGTGATCTACGTGAACGACAACTTCGGCCGGTGGCGTTCGCACCACGGAGAGCTGCTGGACGCGGCCCTGTCCCGGCCGAACGCCCACCTGATCGAGCCCATCCGGCCCGACGACCGGTCGCTCTTCGTGATGAAGGCCCGCCACTCGGTCTTCTTCGAGACGCCCCTGTCCTACCTGCTGTGGAGCCTGGGCGTCGGGCACGTGGTACTGACCGGGCAGGTCACCGAGCAGTGCGTCCTGTACTCCGCCCTCGACGCGCACATCCGTCACCTGGAGGTGACGGTGCCGAAGGACGCCGTCGCCTCCATCCATCCCCACCTGGCCTCCGCGGCCCTGGAGATGATGGAGCGCAACATGGGCGCCCGGATCATCACGGCGAAGGAGACCGAGTTCCCGCACCGCGAGGCCTGAGGCGGCCTGAGGGGCGGCCTGAGGCTGCTTTACTTGGCCACCATTACCTGACTAGGGTCAGAGAATGAAGGCTGACCAGGTCGAGCAGGTACGGCGGTTCAACCGGACGGTCGCCGAGCGGGTGGGAGTGCTGCACGACCACTATCTGGCCGGTGCCCGCCCCTACGGCCAGGCCCGGCTGCTCTGGCAGATCGGGGACGGCGGCACCCACGACGTCCGCAGGGTGCGGGACCGGCTGGGTCTGGACTCCGGCTATATGAGCCGACTGCTGCGGGCACTGGAGCGTGACGGTCTCGTCGCCGTCGAACCCCACCCCGGCGACCGGCGGGTCCGCACCGTACGGCTGACCGAGGCCGGGCGACGCGAGCGCGCTCTGCTCGACGACCGCAGCGACGCCCTCGCCGCCTCCCTCCTCGCCCCCCTCGACGCCCGGCAGCGGGAGCGGCTGACCTCCGCCATGGCGGAGGTCCAGCGGCTGCTGACCGCCTCGACGGTCTCCTTGGACGTGCTGGACCCCGACCATCCGGACGCCGCGCACTGCCTGCGGTCCTACGCCGCCGAACTGCAAACGCTCTTCGACGGCGGCTTCGACCCGGCGAACAGCCTGCTGCCCGACCCGGGGGAACTGCGTGCGCCGCGCGGGCTGCTCGTCGTCGCCCGGCTGCACGGCGAACCGGTGGGCTGCGCCGGGCTGAAGCTGCCGACCGGAGCCCCCGCGGAGATCAAACGGCTGTGGGTCTCCCCCGAGGCCCGCGGACTGGGCCTGGCCCGGCGGCTGCTGTCCACCCTGGAGACGCGTGTTGCCGGGCACGGCTGCGACCGGGTGCGACTCGACACCAACAAGGCCCTGGAGGCGGCCATCGGCCTCTACCGCGACTGCGGGTACACCGAGGTCCCCGCCTTCAACGACGAGCCCTACGCGCACCACTGGTTCGAGAAGCGGCTCCGCCCCGGCGGTCGCATCGGACTCAGCCGCAGCGACGGCCGGAGTTGATACAGGCGACGGCGCGCTTCATGAGTCGCTGGGGCATCGCGTTGATGAAGTCACCGTGATCGGTGACGGGCTTGTGCAGCGACTCGGGGAAGCTGTCCACGGCGAAGGCGGTGCTGCCGGCCAGGCCGCTGTAGGTGAGGCGCTGTACGAGCTGCGGGATCGCCTTGAAGCCGGCCGGGCACCTCCCCCGGGCGTCGGCGAAGGCGACGTGGCTGCGGTGGTCGGCGCTGTCGGTGTTCCGGCTGTCCCAGCAGCTCTGGAACCGCTCGGTGCGGACCACCTCGCTGCCGGCCGGGCAGATCGGGTACTTGTCCTTGAGCTGGACACGGTCCTCGAAGCCGGTGCAGGACCATGCGGCGTTGGCGTTGGCTCCGCCGTTGGCGTTGGCCTTCGCGTCACCGGTGATGATGCGCAGGAAGCGCGGCATGGCGACCACCTTGGTGGTGGGGCTGCCGACGAAAGTGAGGCTCGCGGACGTGGGAGTGAGGATCTTGCCGACGTTGCCCTCGGCTCCACCGCCGGGTGAGCCCGCGTCCGCCTTCTCGACTCCGCGGCGGTCACGCAGCACAGGCCAGTAGTAGGTCGACCGGTCGCCGTTGGTGCAGGTGGTGCGGGCCGTGGCGAGGCTCTCGTCGGTGGTGAAGGCGTCGACGCCGATGGCGCCGACGTAGTCGTGGGTGTGGTGGGCCCCGTTGCCCACCCCCGGGGCGACGATCACGTTGTCGGAGTTGTGGCGGCCCTCCGCGTTGACGCCGCAGCGGGTCTTGAAGGCGCCCTTGGAGGCGTTGCGGTTGGCGCGGGGCGGGGCGGGCACGTTGCGGGCGACCTTGGTTATGTCCACGAAGTCCTCGGGCACGGGCCCGTTGCCGACAGGCGCTGAGGGTTTTGCAGCGGCGTAGGTGCCGGCACGCGGGGCGTCGCTCGCGTTGGCCTGCACATTGACCAAGGTGAGTCCGATACCGCCCGCGGCCAGCCCGGCAGCCAGGACGATTGCGTTGCGCCGTGTGCGGTTGCGCCTGTGTCCCTGGTTCATGGTGACCTTTCCGTTCCGGTGTCTGGTGTGACCACCGTGGCCGCTGAGACGGAGGGTGGCCCCCGGTTTCGAAGGCGCGTCACCATCGCGTAAGAACTGGCGCATCCGGGCCGGCCCCGAAGGTCAGCGGTGCTCGGGGTTGTCCGCGCCCGGGCGGCAGCCGGCGTCCCACTGTGAGCGCTGGTTGCCGTGAGCGGGGACCCCTCCTGCCCGCTTCAGCAGGGCCGCGATGTGCATCAGGTCCCAGGTCATGAAACTGGTGTTGCGATTGGTGAAGTCGTTCTCCGGGCCGCCCGAGTCCGGGTCCAGGTACGACGGTCCGGGCCCGGCCGCGCCGATCCAGCCGGCGTCCGCCTGGGGCGGGATCGCGTAGCCGAGGTGCTGGAGGCTGTGGAGGACGTTCATCGCGCAGTGCTTGATGCCGTCCTCGTTGCCGGTGATGAGACAGCCGCCGACACGGCCGTAGTAGGCGTACTGCCCTTCGGGGTTGAGCAGCGAGGAGCGACCAGCTCCGTGGCCACCCCGCGGCGTCCATGATCGACCGGATCTTGTCGATCAGGCGCACCCGCGCACGTCTTACGGAGTCATGACGTACGGCCGTGCTCCCGGAAGGCGGCGCCGGCGAGCGCCTAGCGTGCCCGTATGCGCGTACTGGTCACCGGCGGTGCCGGGTTCATCGGGTCCCATGTGGTCACCGCTCTGCGGGAGCGGGGGCACGAGGCGGTCGTGTTCGACGTACGGGAGGAGCCCGCAGCCGACGTGCGGGACCCGGCAGCGGTGCGCCGCGCCCTGGCCGGTGTGGACGCCGTGTGCCACCAGGCCGCGATGGTCGGGCTGGGTGACGGGGTCGCCGACGCGGCGGACTACGTCTCGCACAACGACCTGGGGACGGCCGTGCTGCTCGCGGCCATGGCGCGGGCGGGCGTAGCCACCCTCGTGCTCGCCGGGTCGATGGTCGTGTACGGCGAGGGGCGGTACGTGTGTGCGCGGCACGGGGGCGTGAGGCCCGGGCCGCGGGCCGTGGCCGAGCTCGACGCGGGCCGGTTCGAGCCCCCGTGCCCGGTGTGCGGCGAGGACCTCTCCCCCGGGCTGGTCCAGGAGGACACCCCGGCCGATCCGCGGAACGTGTACGCGACGACCAAGCTCGCCCAGGAGCATCTGGCCGCCGCCTGGGCCCGCTGCACCGGCGGGTCGGCGGTGTCGCTGCGCTACCACAACGTGTACGGGCCCGGCATGCCCCGGGACACCCCCTACGCCGGAGTCGCCTCGTTCTTCCGCTCGGCGCTCGCCCGGGGCGAGGCCCCGCGGGTGTTCGAGGACGGGCGGCAGCGCAGGGACTTCGTGCACGTCCGGGACGTGGCGGCGGCGAACGCCGTGGCACTGGAGGCGACGGCCGCCCCGGGCACGCTCACCGCGTTCAACACCGGCAGCGGTGACCCGCACACCGTCGGCGAGATGGCGCGCGCCCTGGCCGCCGCGCACGGCGGCCCCGAGCCGGTCGTCACCGGCGAGTACCGGCTCGGGGACGTACGGCACATCACCGCAGACTCGTCGCGGCTGCGGACGGAGCTGGGGTGGAAGCCGGCGGTCGGCTTCGCGGAGGGCATGACGGAGTTCGCGCGGGCGGGGATGCGGGGCGCGTGACCGTGGCCAGGGGCCCTTCGGGTCCCCGTCGGCGTCCGCGTGGGTGTCGGCTCGACGGGCCGGGCCGCCGTGGGCGAGCCGTGCCACGGGTACCGGCGCGGGGCCGAGGGCCCGCCGGGTCCTGGCCGCTTCAGGAAGCGGCCGCGGGCAGCACCACCTCGAAACGGCAGCCCCCGGGGATGTTGCGTACGCCGGCCCGGCCCTGGTGGGCCTCCACGATGCCGCGCACGATGGCGAGGCCGAGGCCCGCCCCGGCCGGGGGCGTCCGGGCGTGCGTACCGCGCCAGCCGGTGTCGAAGACGCGCGGCAGGTCCTCCTCGGGGATGCCTCCGCAGCCGTCCGTCACGGACAGGACGACACCCTCGGGGGAACGCTCGGCGGCGATCGCGACCGTGCCGTCGGCCGGAGTCCGGCGGATCGCGTTGACCAGCAGGTTGCCCAGCACCCGGCTCATCTCCTTGCCGTCCACCTCCACCGGCACCGGCTCGACCCGGCCGCCCACCAGCCGTACCCCGTGTGCGCGGGCGAGGGGGTCGACGCCGGCGAGGGCGTCACCGACCAGGTCGTACAGGGAGATACGGGTGGGGGTCAGGGCGAGGGTCCCGGCGTGGATGCGGGAGAGCTCGAAGAGGTCGCCGACCATGTCGTTGAGGCGTTCGACTTCGGTCCGTATCTGCCGGAGATAGCGGTCGGGGTCGGCGGCGACGCCGTCCTCCAGGGCCTCCGACATGGCGCGCAGACCGGCCAGCGGGGTCCGCAGGTCGTGCGAGATCCAGGCGACGAGTTCGCGCCGGGAGGCCTCCAGGGCACGCTCCCGCTCCCGGGACTCGGCGAGTCTGGCGCTGGTGGCCGCCAGCTCCCGGCTCACCGCGGCGAGTTCGGCGGTGGCGGGTCCACCGGGGGCCGCGAAGTCCCCGCCGTCGCCGAAGGAGCGCGCCGCCACGGCGAGTTCGCGGCTGCGGGCGACGACCCAGCGGCCCAGCAGCAGGGCGGTGGCCAGGGAGACGACGGCCGCCATGGCGACGACGGTCGTGACGACGGTCAGGTCGTGCGCCGACAGGAACATCGCCCAGGCGACGGCGAGTGTGCCCGCGAGCATCGCGACGACGCCGACCGCCGCCACCACCGCGAGCGAGACGGTCAGCGAGCGGCGGCGGATCAGTCGCAGGACAGCCGCTCCGGCCAGTCCCGTCGCGGCGGCACCGGCGAAGGCGTACAGGGCGATCAGGAGGTTGTCGCGCACGGTCAGTCGTCCCCTTCACCGGGTTCACCGGGTTCGAAGCGGTAGCCCACGCCCCAGACGGTCTGGATCAGGCGGGGCCGGGCGGGGTCGTCCTCGACCTTGCCGCGCAGGCGGCGGACGTGGACCGTGACGGTCGACAGGTCGCCGAAGTCCCAGCCCCAGACCTCCCGCATCAGGTCCTCGCGGCCGAAGGCCCGCCCCGGGTGCCGCAGGAAGAAGGAGAGCAGGTCGAACTCGCGGAGGGTGAGGGCGAGTTCGGTGCCGTTCTTGGTGGCGCGGCGGGCCGTCGGCTCGACGGTCAGACCGGCCGCTCCCAGCCGGTCCCCCGTGGCCGCGGGGCGGCTGCGCCGCAGCACCGACTCGACGCGCAGGACGAGTTCGCGGGGGCTGAAGGGCTTGGTGACGTAGTCGTCGGCGCCGACCTCCAGGCCCAGGATGCGGTCGTCCTCGTCGCCTCGGGCGGTGAGCATGATGACGGGCACGGGGCCGTGGCCGCGGATCCGCCGGCACACTTCCAGGCCGTCCATGCCGGGCAGCATCAGGTCGAGCACGACGAGGTCCGGCCGGCGCGCGGCGGCGCGGGTGAGGGCGCTGGGGCCGTCGTCGGCGCGGTCGACGGCGTAACCGGCGCGGTCCAGATATCCGGCGACGACCTCGGCGACGGTCGGATCGTCGTCGACGACCAGGATCCTGGGGGCCCCGCCCGCGATACCGGTGGGAGGCTCGTACGGCTGTTGCATGCCTCCAGCCTGGCACCAGGCCGCCCCCGGCGGGGCCCGGCCACCGCTCCGATCGCCCGACGTCCGCGTTTCGTAAGGAGCGATGGACCGTTATGCCCGATTCGCGTTCGTAGGGTGAAGCCGTGACGATGACATCTGCGGACGTCGACGTGGTGCTGCCCTGCCTGAACGAGGCCGAGGCCCTTCCCTGGGTGCTCGAACGGATTCCGCCGGGCTGGCGCGCGCTCGTCGTCGACAACGGTTCCACGGACGGCTCGGCCGGCATCGCCCGGGCGCGGGGCGCGAGCGTGGTGCACGAGCCGCGGCGGGGCTTCGGCGCGGCCTGCCACGCCGGACTGACGGCCGCCACCGCCGACGTGGTGTGCTTCTGCGACTGCGACGCCTCCCTCGATCCGGGACTCCTGGTCCCCTTCGTGTCCGAGGTGCGCGACGGCGGGGCCGACCTGGTGCTCGGGCGGCGGCGTCCGCAGGGGCGGGGCGCGTGGCCGCCGCATGCCCGCGCCGGCAATCTCGCGCTCGCACGGATGCTGCGCCGCCGCACCGGGCTGCGGCTGCACGATCTCGGCCCCCTGCGCGCCGCCCGGCGGGAGGCGCTGCTCTCCCTCGGCCTCAGCGACCGGCGCAGCGGCTATCCGCTCCAGATGGTCGTCCGCGCGGCCGACGCGGGCTGGCGGATCACCGAGCACGACGTGCCGTACCTGCCGCGCGCGGGGGCCTCGAAGGTGACGGGCACCTGGCGCGGCACGTGGCAGGCGGTACGGGACATGAGCCGCGTGCTGGCGGAAACGCCCGCGCACGAGAGCGACACGATGGCGCGCGAAGGGGGAACCGTCCGGTGACCACGCTCCTCGTCATCGCCAAGGAGCCGCGACCGGGCCGGGTGAAGACGCGGCTCACGCCGCCCTTCACGCCCGGGGAGGCGGCCGAACTGGCCGAAGCGGCCCTCGCGGACACGCTGCACGCCGTGGCCGCCACGCCCGCCACCCGGCGCGTCCTGGTGCTCGACGGCGCCCCCGGCCCCTGGCTGCCGCCCGGTTTCGACGTCGTGGCGCAGTGCGCGGGCGGTCTCGACGAACGGCTGGCACAGGCCTTCGCGGGCTGCGCCGGCCCCGCCCTGCTCGTCGGTATGGACACCCCGCAGGTGACCCCGGAGCTGCTCACCGTGGACTTCGCCGGCTGCGACGCCTGGTTCGGCCCGGCGGAGGACGGCGGGTTCTGGGCCCTCGGTCTGGCGTGCCCGGACCCCGCTCTGCTGCGGGGCGTGCCCATGTCGACGGCGGTGACGGGTGCCGTGCAGCGGGAGCGGCTGGCCGCCGCGGGACTGCGGGTGTGCGACCTGCCGGCCCTGCGTGACGTCGACACCGCTGCCGACGCCCACGCCGTCGCCGCACTCGCCCCGCGGGGGCGCTTCGCGGCGCGGCTTGCCCGGTGCCCGGCGGCCGGGGCACCGGCCACCGGGCCGGGTCCGCGCCCGGCCGGTCCCCGATGAGCGCCCCGTCCGCGACCGCCCTGGCATGGGCCGCCGCCGACCCCTACGACGCCGCTCTGCGCGCCGGCCGCGGCCCGTTGTTCCTGCGGCGCACGGACGGCTGGCTGCTGCCGCTGGAGGTGGAGCGCTGGTGCGCCGGGGCCGACCCGGTCGACCGGGACGTGCTGGACCGGTGCGAGGGGACCGTCTTGGACGTGGGGTGCGGGCCCGGACGGCTCGTGGCCGAACTGGCCGCCCGGGGGCGGGCCGCCCTCGGGATCGACGTCAGCGAGGCCGCGGTGGAGCACACCGCCCGGCTCGGGGGCCAGGCGCTGCGGCGGTCGGTGTTCGAGCAGCTGCCCGGCGAGGGCCGCTGGGACACCGTGCTGCTCATGGACGGCAACATCGGCATCGGCGGCGATCCGCGTGCCCTGCTGGAGCGGGTCGCCGGACTGCTGCGTCCCGGAGGCCTGCTGATCGCCGAGACGGTCCCCGCGGACGTCGACGAACGCGTGCGCGTGCACATCACCGACGCCCGTGCCACCACCGGTGACCCCTTCCCCTGGGCGCGGCTGGGCACCCGGGCGCTGCTGGGGTACGCGCGGGGCTGGGAGCGGGCGGGTCAGTGGACGGCCGGCGGACGGCACTTCGCCGCCTTGCGCAGCCGCAGCAGCCGCACCGCCAGCAACAGGGCCGAGCCGCCGAAGAGGACGGCGGTGATCAGCAGCCAGCGCGCGAGGAACACGTCGGCGGGCAGACCGGTGGCGGACCGGTAGCGCCGCTCCACCGCGCCGCTGATCAGCGGGAACCAGACGAGGAGCAGCAGCCCGGACAGGGCAGCCGGTACGCGCACGTACAGCGCCCACTCCCGGCGGCGGACCGCGCCCAGCCCGGACACCACCGCCCGGTCCGCCGCCGCGTACAGCGGCAGCAGCACGAGGTCGTGCAGCAGCGCCGCGCCCACGACCCACAGCGCCACGCCGAACCAGTCGCCGGCGAGCAGGCGCACCCCCGCGTAGGCCGCGAGGGCGAACGAACAGGACAGCAGCAGGAGGTGCAGGGGGCTGCCGAGCGGGAGCCGCGGTGCGCGCATCACAGGTCTCCGAACGTCATGCGGGCCACCCACTTGGTGTTCAGCACACCGGGCGCCGCGGGCACGATGATCCGTGCCGGGTAGCCGTGGTCGGGGGACAGCTCCTCGCCGTTGACGTACAGGGCGAGCAGGGAGCGCGGGTCGGCCACCTGGCCGGCGCTCAGGGCGGCCTTGCGGAAGGCTCCGTGCCGCTGGAGGGACTCGACGAACACGTCCGGCGGGTCGTCCTCGTGGCCGACGAGGGCCGCGAGGTCGCGCAGCCGTACCCCGCGCCACCACTGGTCCGGCGTGGACCAGCCCTCCACACAGGCGATGGGCAGCGCCGAGCTGTGCAGGGCAAGCCCGGCGAGCCGGGCGCGGCTGAGGCGGACCGTTCCCGTACGCCCCGTCACCACGAGCCGCCACGCGTCCCCGGCCGTTTCCGCCGTGTCGATCCCGGCGTACGCGGCGGTCTTGTTGATCTGGAAGCCGTTGGGGCCGCTGCCGGGTTCGGCGCCGCCGTGCGGGGCGAGGAGGGCGGTGCGCCTGAGCGGGCCGCCGAAGTTCTGCCCCACGGTCGTGGCGAACAGCAGCAGTGAGCCGCCCCCGACGAACCACAGGGCGCCCCGCCGGGAGACGGTCGGTTCGGCGGGGCGTGGGGACACCAGGTCGCTCCTCTCCTCCCGCAGCCGCCGCAGGTTGCGCAGTGCGGTGGGCGCCTTCAACAGGACGTGGGCCACGAAGGCGGCGAAGAACACCCAGGCGCCGTAGAAGTGCAGGGGGTAGAACGAGCCCGGGAAGACGTAGTCGACCTGGACGTTGAGGACACCGGTCACGAACTCGAACAGGCCGCCGCCGACCAGCAGGAGCAGCGAGATCCGCTCCAGGGCGTGAGCGAGCGAGCGGGCCGGGGGCAGGGCGAACAGCCTCGGCACGACGGACCACAGCTTGGCGAGCAGGACGGGGATCAGGGTGATGCCGAGGGTGACGTGGACGCCCTGGTTCAGCCGGTACAGCCAGTGCGGGTTCGTCGGCCAGGAGAAGAGGTAGAAGCCGAGGATCCCCTTGTCCGGGGTCTTGTCGTTGACCGGCGACAGGTTGGGGTTGTAGGCGGCGTACGAGAGGAGTCCCGTCACGAACAGCACCGTGATGCCGGCGAGCAGGACCAGGCCCAGCACCGAGGTGAACCGGGGGCCGCGCAGGGGGCTGCGCCAGAAGCCGGGGGACGTGGGGAGCCGGGGATCGCGTGGATCGTCTCGCATGAGCCGACGGTAGGCCGTGAGGACCCCGCGGGAGGGGGTGCGACCCATGACGAAACGCTGACGTCGGGCCCGGTCGGCGGTCCGCGGCCGGCTGTGCGGCCTAGCGTGCCGGTGTGATCCGCACCCCGCCCTCCGCCCCGCCGTCCCTCGACCTGCGCCGTGATCTGTACGCCGCCGCGGCGGCCGTGCTGCTCGTGACGGTGTCCGTGGCGGCCGGCCGCCACATCGAGGACACCCGCCGGACGCTGTTCGTCGACTGGCCACCGCTGCTGGCCTCCTGGGCGCCGCACCTGGGCCCCGGCACGCCGGCCGCCGTCCTGGTGGCGATCGCCACCGTCGCCCAGGGTCCCGCGCTGGCGGCCCGCCTCCCCTGGCGCGCCCTGCTCCCGGCAGCCTGGGGAACGGCCACGGCGTGGATCTTCTCCCTCGCCCTGGTCGACGGCTGGGACCGGGGCATCGCGCGCCGGCTCACCACCCGGCACGAATACCTCCAGGTCGTCGACCGCTTCCATGACATCCCGGCGGCGCTGCGGGGCTTCACCGGGCACATCCTGCTGGACTCCCCCGACAACTGGCCCGCCCACGTCGCCGGGCATCCGCCCGCCGCCACCCTCACGTTCGTGCTGCTCGACCGGACCGGGCTGCGGGGCGGGGGGTGGGCGGGGGTGTGGTGCATCGCCGTCGGGGCGACCGCCTGCGTGGCCGTGCTGGTCACGATCCGCGCGCTGGCCGACGAGACGCTCGCCCGGCGGGCGGCCCCCTTCCTGGTCCTGGCACCGGCGGCCGTGTGGATGGGCACTTCGGCCGACGCGTACTTCGCCGCGGTGGCGGCGTGGGCGGTGGCGCTGGCGGCCCTGGCCGTGACCCGGAGGTCCCCGGGGTGGGCGGGCGCGTCCGGGGTGCTGTTCGGCCTGACCTGCTACCTGTCGTACGGCCTGACGCTCGTCGCGCTGATCGCCGCGGCGGTCCTGGTGCTCGGCCGCCACGGGATCCGGGAGCACCCGGCCCTGCCGGTGGCGTGGCTCGCCGGACTGGCCGTGGTCCCCGCGGTGTTCACGCTCGCGGGCTTCGACTGGTGGGAGGCCTACCGCCTGCTGGTCACGCGCTACGGCGAGGGCGCGGGCGGTATCCGCCCCTACGGCTACTGGGTATGGGCCAACCTGGCCTGCACGGTGCTCGTCACGGGACTGGCGACGGCGGCGGGGGTGCGACGGACGGCGGCCGTACTGGTCCGGCGTCGCACCGGGACCCGGGCCGGCGTCCGCCTGGCGTTCCTGGTCTCCGCCGCGCTCCTCGCCCTGCTGGTCGCCGACCTGTCCGGCATGAGCAAGGCGGAGACGGAACGCATCTGGCTCCCCTTCGCCCTGTGGCTGCTCCCGGCCTGCGCGTTCCTCACCCGGCCCCGCGCCTGGCTCACCGCCCAGGCGCTGCTCGCGCTGCTGCTCAACCATCTGCTGATCACCGGGTGGTGACCCCTGCCGACGGCAGGTCTCTCGGCGGGGGCTGCCAGGCGGCCGGGCCGGTGTCGGTGAGCGTGACGGTGCCGGCGTCGGGGGCGAGGTCCGGTGCCGGGCGCAGGCAGGCGGTGATCTGCTTGCCGGTGCCGAAGGGCGCGACGGCGACTTCCGCACTGACCGCGTGCACCACGTGCATGCCGTGGCCGCCGAAGCGCTGCCCGTCGCGCTTGCGGACCACCGGCTGCTCGGCGGAGGTGTCCCACACGCTGATGGCCAGTCCTTCGTCGGAGAGCCGCAGGAGCATCCCGCAGGGGCCGGGGGCGTGCCGGATCGCGTTGGTGACGAGTTCGCTGACGACCAGTTGGGCGTCGATCGCCAGCGGGGCCGGCACGGGCGTGCGGCCGGTACACGGTACGTGCGCCAGGAACGCCTGCAACGCGCGGCGCGCCTCGACGGCGCACGCGGCGCCGTCGGCCCAGACAGCGGCGCAGTGCAGGGCGGCCTGCTCGTCCGTGCCCGGCTCATCTGCCGCCTGCTTCATAAGCGGGATGACCATGTAGGGCTCTTTCATTGTGATGCGTGTTGCTCAGTGGCCTTTCGGACGTCGCTTACCCCGCCACGGAGCACGCATACTGCCGACCGTCCGCCGTTGTGGTGTGCTCTGCGCCGCATGTCCTGCGGCCGAGGGACGGAACGACGGGGGCCGGCTCCACACGTTCGTCAGACTCGGTTGATCCGGGCGGCGATTCCGTGACCGATCAGCAAATAGATGACCGCCGGAAGTCCATGATTGAGGACTACGCGCAACCCTTCTGTGTTCATCGTGAAAATGTCCTGCGCCCAACCGGAAAGCCAGTCCGCCGTTCCGTGCACGAACTCGACAAAAGGATTCCCCTGATTGGCGTCGAGGAGATAAAGCACGATCCACAGGCCCAGCAGACCGGCCGCGATATCGGCGATCGTGCAGATCGTGAGGGCCGCCCGACGTGCGGTGGCCTGGTTGCGGGCGGTGCGGTCGGGCGGCCTGGGCTGGTCGTACGACTGGTACGCGGAGGCCGGGTCGGTGCCGTTCACGAGAGATCCCATCGATGGTCGGATGCGTCGGCCGGCCGCCCGGGCGAAATGACACCGGGAGCGATATTCGGTTTCGGCCGGCTTTTCTGCCCTCTACAGCGTCGTTCGATTGCCGCCGCGTTACACCTCGCGCCACGGAAACAAGAACACTGTGGCCCCACGGCGGATACTGAGGGCCGGCCGATGCCCAGGACGAGCCCCGCGGCCAGGGCGACGCAGGCACCGACGACGCTGCGCGGCAGGCCGGCGCCGGGTTCTGTCGCGCGACGGATACGGCCCAGGACCCTTGCTCCGTCCGCCCGGACGCGGATCGCACCGGCCCCTTCGAAAGACGCCCCGGGAGAGCCGACGTCCGAGCGCCGGCACCTGACCACCGAGCCTGCTCCTCTAGTACCTGACCTGCCCTGATTCAAGAGCGGCAGGCGGAGATCAGGACCACATTCTCGGCGAGGGAAACGTCACAGCCGCGCCCACTCCTGCTCCTTCGTTAACGTGGCCTAACATCCGAGCATGACGGTCCTGCCTGACGACGGGCTCGAACTGGCCGGCGAATTCCCTGACGTGCCCCACGAGCAGTGGCAGCGCCTTGTGGCGGGTGTCCTGCGCAAGTCGGGCAAGGACGTGGAGGGCGCCGAGGCCGAGGAAGCCCTGTCCACCGCCCTGGAGGACGGGTTGCGCACCCGCCCCCTCTACACCGCCCGTGACTCCGCGCCGGAGCCGGGCCTGCCCGGGTTCGCGCCTTTCGTGCGCGGCGGCCGGGCCGAGGGCAACACCCTCGGCGGCTGGGACGTACGGCAGCGGCACACGGTCGCCGACAACGGCCCGGTGCTGACGGACCTGGAGAACGGCGTCACCTCCCTCTGGCTGGGTGTGGGCGGCTCCGGTATTCCGGTGCCGGAGCTCGGGCGGGTGCTCGACGGGGTCCATCTCGACCTCGCCCCCGTCGTCCTGGACGCCGGGGGCGACACCGAGCCCGCCGCGCGGGAGTTGCTGCGGCTGTACGAGGAGCGCGGTGTCGCCCCCGACCGGGCGCGCGGCAACCTGGGCGCGGATCCGCTGGGCCAGGAGGCACGCAGCGGACAGCAGGGCGACTTCGCGCCGGCGGCCGGACTCGCGCGGCTGTGCGCCGAGGGGTACCCGGGGCTGCGGGCGCTGACCGTGGACGCGCTGCCGTACCACGAGGCCGGGGGCTCGGCCGCCCAGGAGCTGGGCTGCTCGCTGGCCACCGCGGTGGCGTACCTGCGGGCGCTGACCGGCGCCGGGCTCGGTGTCGAACAGGCCTGCGCGCAACTGGAGTTCCGGTACGCGGCGACCGCCGACCAGTTCCTGACGATCGCCAAGCTGCGGGCCGCGCGCCGGCTGTGGGCCCGGGTGGCCGAGGCCTGCGGGGCGCCGCGCGCGGGGGCGCAGCTCCAGCACGTCGTGACGTCACCGGTGATGATGACGCGCCGCGACCCGTGGGTGAACATGCTGCGCTCGACGATCGCCACGCTGGCCGCGGGGGCGGGCGGGGCCGACGCGGTCACCGTGCTGCCCTTCGACCACGCCCTCGGCCTGCCGGACGCGTTCGCGCGCCGGATCGCCCGCAACACCTCCACGATCCTCATCGAGGAGTCGCACCTGGCCCGGGTGATCGACCCGGCGGGCGGCTCCTGGTACGTGGAGCGGCTCACCGACGAACTCGCCCACGCGGGCTGGGAGTTCTTCCGGCGCATCGAGCGGCTCGGCGGCCAGGCGGCGGCCCTGCGCTCCGGGGACCTCGCGCGGGACCTGGCCGAGACCTGGGAGGCGCGCACCGGCAGGCTGGCCAAGCGCCGCGAACCCATCACCGGTGTCAGCGAGTTCCCGTTCCTCGCGGAGAAGCCGGTGGTGCGGGAGAGCGCGCCCGAGCAGCCGTCCGGCGGGCTGCCGCGGGTGCGCCGTGACGAGGCGTACGAGGCGCTGCGCGCCCGCTCCGACGCCCACCTCGCCGCGACCGGCTCCCGGCCCCGGATCTTCCTGGCCGCGCTCGGCCCGGCCGCCGCCCACACCGCGCGCCTCACCTTCGCCTCGAACCTGTTCCAGGCGGGCGGCATCGAGCCGGTCACGCAGGGCACCTTCGAGGAGAGCGGCGCCACCGAGGCATGCCTGTGCTCCAGCGACGCCCTGTACGAGGAGCAGGCTGAGGCGGTGGCCGGGCAGCTGAAGGCCGCCGGCGCCGCGCACGTGTTCCTCGCCGGTCGGCCTGGGGAGCATCCCGGTGTCGACGGTTACGTCTTCGCGGGCTGTGATGCCGTCGCCGTGCTGTCCGCCACCCTCGACCGCATGGGAGTGTCCTGATGGGAATCCCCGACTTCTCCGGGATCGAACTGGGGATGCCGGCCCCCGACGGCGGCGCCGACGAGTGGCGCACGGCGGTCAAGAACGCCTCCGGCGGGGACGACCTGCTGTGGGAGACCCCCGAGGGCATCGCGGTCAAGCCGCTGTACACGGGCCGTGACCTGGAGGGATTGGACTTCCTGGAGACGTACCCGGGCGCCGCGCCGTATCTGCGCGGCCCGTACCCGACGATGTACGTCAACCAGCCCTGGACGATCCGCCAGTACGCCGGCTTCTCGACGGCCGAGGAGTCCAACGCCTTCTACCGGCGCAACCTCGCGGCCGGCCAGAAGGGCCTGTCGGTCGCCTTCGACCTGCCCACGCACCGCGGCTACGACAGCGACCATCCCCGGGTGACCGGTGACGTCGGCATGGCGGGCGTGGCCATCGACTCGATCTACGACATGCGGCAGCTGTTCGACGGCATCCCGCTGGACAGGATGACCGTGTCGATGACGATGAACGGCGCCGTGCTGCCGGTGCTGGCGCTGTACATCGTGGCGGCGGAGGAGCAGGGCGTACCGCCGGAGAAGCTGGCCGGGACCATTCAGAACGACATTCTGAAGGAGTTCATGGTCCGCAACACCTACATCTATCCGCCGAAGCCGTCGATGCGGATCATCTCCGACATCTTCGCGTACACCTCGCAGCGGATGCCGCGCTACAACTCCATCTCCATCTCCGGTTACCACATCCAGGAGGCGGGTGCGACGGCCGACCTGGAGCTGGCCTACACGCTCGCGGACGGCGTGGAGTACATCCGGGCGGGCCGTGAAGCGGGCCTGGACGTGGACGCGTTCGCGCCCCGGCTGTCGTTCTTCTGGGCGATCGGCATGAACTTCTTCATGGAGGTCGCCAAGCTGCGCGCGGCGCGCCTGCTGTGGGCGAAGCTCGTGAAGCAGTTCGACCCGCAGAACGCCAAGTCGCTGTCCCTGCGCACCCATTCGCAGACCTCGGGCTGGTCGCTGACCGCGCAGGACGTCTTCAACAACGTCACGCGTACCTGCGTCGAGGCGATGGCGGCGACCCAGGGGCACACGCAGTCGCTGCACACCAACGCCCTCGACGAGGCGCTCGCGCTGCCCACCGACTTCTCGGCGCGCATCGCCCGCAACACGCAGCTGCTGCTCCAGCAGGAGTCCGGCACGACCCGGGTGATCGACCCGTGGGGCGGCAGCGCGTACGTGGAGAAGCTGACGTACGACCTGGCCCGGCGGGCCTGGCAGCACATCGAGGAGGTCGAGGCCGCGGGCGGCATGGCCAAGGCCATCGACGCGGGCATCCCCAAGCTGCGCATCGAGGAGGCCGCGGCCCGCACCCAGGCCCGGATCGACTCGGGCCGCCAGCCGGTCATCGGCGTCAACAAGTACCGGGTGGAGACCGACGAGCAGATCGAGGTCCTGAAGGTCGACAACTCCTCCGTGCGGGCGCAGCAGATCGAGAAGCTGCGGAGGCTGCGCGCGGAGCGGGACGAGCGGGCCTGCCAGGACGCGCTGGACGCGCTGACCCGGGCCGCCGGCGGCGAGGGCAACCTGCTGGAGCTGGCCGTGCACGCGGCCCGCGCGAAGGCGACCGTCGGGGAGATCTCCGACGCCCTGGAGAAGGTGTACGGCCGGCACGCGAGCCAGATCCGTACGATCTCCGGCGTGTACCGCAACGAAACCGGAGAGTCCCCGAGCGTGGAGCGCACCCGCACCCTGGTGTCCGCCTTCGAGGAGGCGGAGGGCCGCCGCCCGCGCATCCTGGTCGCCAAGATGGGCCAGGACGGCCACGACCGCGGACAGAAGGTGATCGCCACCGCCTTCGCCGACCTCGGCTTCGACGTGGACGTCGGCCCGCTGTTCCAGACGCCGGCCGAGGTGGCCCGGCAGGCCGTCGAGGCGGACGTGCACATCGTCGGCGTCTCGTCGCTGGCGGCCGGTCACCTCACGCTCGTCCCGGCGCTGCGCGAGGCGCTGGCCGAGGAGGGGCGCGAGGACATCATGGTCGTGGTCGGCGGGGTGATCCCGCCGCAGGACGTGCCGACGCTGCTGGAGATGGGAGCGGCGGCCGTCTTCCCGCCCGGGACGGTGATCCCGGACGCGGCCCACGACCTGGTGCGGCGGCTGTCGGACGGTCTCGGGCACGAGCTGTGATCGATGTCGACGCGTATGTGAAGGGCGTGCTCGACGGGAAGCGGGCGATCATCGCCCGTGCCATCACGCTCGTCGAGTCGACGCGGCCCCAGCACCGGGCGCTGGCACAGGAGCTGCTGACCGCGCTGCTGCCGCACAGCGGCCGGGCCCGGCGGATCGGCGTCAGCGGGGTGCCGGGCGTGGGCAAGTCGACGTTCATCGACGCCTTCGGCACGCTGCTGACCTCGCTCGGGCACCGGGTGGCGGTCCTGGCCGTGGATCCCTCCTCCAGCCGTACGGGCGGCTCCATCCTGGGTGACAAGACCCGGATGGAGCGCCTGGCCGTGGACCCGGCGGCGTTCGTGCGCCCCTCCCCCACGGCCGGCACGCTGGGCGGGGTCGCCAAGGCCACCCGCGAGTCGATCGTGGTGATGGAGGCGGCCGGCTACGACGTGATCCTGGTGGAGACGGTCGGCGTCGGCCAGTCCGAGACCGCCGTCGCGAACATGGTCGACACCTTCCTGCTGCTCACCCTCGCCCGCACCGGCGACCAGCTCCAGGGCATCAAGAAGGGCGTGCTGGAGCTGGCCGACGTGATCGCCGTCAACAAGGCGGACGGGCCGCACGAGCGGGACGCCCGGGCCGCCGCACGCGAACTGGCGGGCGCGCTCCGGCTGATGCACGGCAAGGACGCGTTCTGGACGCCGCCGGTGCTGCACTGCAGCGCCCGCGAGTCGACCGGCCTGGACACCCTGTGGGAGCGGCTGGAGCAGCACCGCACGCTGCTGGACTCCACGGGCCGCCTCACCGCCAAACGCCGCGACCAGCAGGTCGACTGGACCTGGAGCATGGTCCGCGACGAACTCCTCGGCCGCCTCCGGGCCGACCCGGCGGTACGGGCCCTGGCGCCCGTGCTGGAGCAGCGGGTCCGGGAGGGCGAGCTCACCCCGACGCTGGCCGCCGAGCGGATCCTCGGCGCGCTCGGCGGCGGTTCCGAGGCGGCGGGTTCCTGAACCGGAAGCAACCGGAACGGCGATTTCGCATACCCGGCTTGCATGACTATGCAAAGTGATACATACTCTTTCTATGTCCAAGGTCCTCACCTCCCTGCCCGCCGGCGAACGCGTCGGCATCGCCTTCTCGGGCGGTCTCGACACCTCCGTCGCGGTCGCGTGGATGCGCGACAAGGGCGCCGTCCCGTGCACCTACACCGCCGACATCGGCCAGTACGACGAGCCCGACATCGCCTCGGTGCCCGGCCGTGCCAAGACCTACGGGGCCGAGATCGCGCGTCTGGTCGACTGCCGTGCCGCGCTGGTCGAGGAGGGCCTGGCGGCGCTGACCTGCGGCGCGTTCCACATCCGCTCGGGCGGGCGGGCGTACTTCAACACCACCCCGCTCGGCCGCGCCGTCACCGGCACGCTGCTGGTGCGGGCGATGCTGGAGGACGACGTCCAGATCTGGGGCGACGGCTCGACGTTCAAGGGCAACGACATCGAGCGGTTCTACCGCTACGGCCTGCTCGCCAACCCGCACCTCAGGATCTACAAGCCCTGGCTGGACGCGGCCTTCGTGACCGAGCTCGGCGGCCGCAGGGAAATGTCGGAGTGGCTGCTGGCCCACGGCCTGCCCTACCGGGACAGCACCGAGAAGGCGTACTCCACGGACGCCAACATCTGGGGCGCCACCCACGAGGCCAAGACGCTGGAGCACCTGGACACCGGCGTCGAGACGGTCGAGCCGATCATGGGCGTCCGGTTCTGGGACCCGTCGGTCGAGATCGCCGCCGAGGACGTGACGATCGGCTTCGCCGAGGGCCGCCCGGTGTCGATCAACGGCAAGGAGTTCGCCTCCCCCGTCGACCTGGTGATGGAGGCCAACGCCATCGGCGGCCGGCACGGCCTCGGCATGTCGGACCAGATCGAGAACCGGATCATCGAGGCCAAGAGCCGCGGCATCTACGAGGCCCCGGGCATGGCCCTGCTGCACGCCGCCTACGAGCGGCTGGTCAACGCGATCCACAACGAGGACACCCTCGCCCAGTACCACGCCGAGGGCCGGCGCCTCGGCCGGCTGATGTACGAGGGCCGCTGGCTGGACCCGCAGGCGCTGATGATCCGCGAGTCGCTCCAGCGCTGGGTCGGCGCCGCCGTCACCGGCGAGGTGACGCTGCGGCTGCGGCGCGGCGAGGACTACTCGATCCTCGACACCACGGGCCCGGCGTTCAGCTACCACCCGGACAAGCTGTCCATGGAGCGCACCGAGGACTCCGCGTTCGGTCCGGTGGACCGGATCGGCCAGCTCACCATGCGCAACCTCGACATCGCGGACTCACGCGCCAAGCTGGAGCAGTACGCCGGCATCGGTCTGATCGGCACCGGCAGCCCCACCATCGGCGCCTCCCAGGCCGCCGCGACCGGTCTGATCGGCACCATGCCGGAACTGCCGCAGGGCGGCGCCCAGGCCATCGCCTCCCGGGGCGAGGTCTCGGAGGAGGACGCCTGGCTGGACCGGGCGGCGATGGAGTCCGGGACGGACTGACCCCACGGCACAGCGGGAGGCCGGCCCGACGGGATGTCGGGCCGGCCTCCCGGCGTGCTACCGGCCGGGAGCCGCCGCGCCTTCGGCGAACGCCTCGTCCGGCAGGCATCCCTCGACTCCCAGCTCCTGCCCCATGGTGAAGGCGTCGACCCGCTCGGACGCGCTCCCGTGGTCCCCTTCCTTCGTCCAGGGGGTCTTGTCGGCGTCGCGGACGAGAGCCGTATGGATCTCGTCGACGTCCCCCTCCTCGAAGACGACCGTTCCGTCCTGCGCGGCACCCTCCAGTTCCGCACCGGCCAGGCAGTCCGCCTGCAATTCACCGTCGACCGTCCGGAGTTCGGCGTCGAGGCGGTTCTGTATGGCATGACCCCACTCGTGCGCGACGACCAAGTACACGAACGCGTCTCCGTACGCGTAGCCGAAGCGCATGAGGTCGGTGTCCCAGGCGACGTAGTCCTCGTCCGTGCTGCAGTAGACGGCGTTGTCGTCGTCCAGCGGTTGCCCGTCACAGGTGGGGGCGTCGGAAGAAGCGCCGTCGTACTCGCCCAGGACCGTGGGCGGGACGTAGGTCTGTGTGAAGAACTCGGACCAGTGGGCGTCCCAGTACGCGTCGACGCCCTGCACGGCCGTCTCGATGTCCTGGGTCATCTCGTCGTCCGGCGCGGCGAAGGCGTGACCACCCGAAACGGTCAGCAGGGCGGCGGCCAGTCCCGCGCACACGCGCATCCGATGCCGATGGGCCATGGTTGACTCCGCAACATGACGATGTCGCAACGGGGCCGCGCCAGTTGGCGAGGGCCGGGCGTTGCCCTTGGTGCCTCCCCATCAGTCAACGCCGATACGTCGTCGGCCGCATCCCCGCACCTCGTGCCCCGCCGGCCCGTACCGGCGGGGCACCGCGCTCAGCGCGAGCCGGCCATCTCCGGAACCGGTGCGTCCAGGGCGTCGAGGCCGCGCAGGATGTCCTCGACGCGCTGCTTGGCGTCACCGAAGAGCATCTGGGTGTTCTCGCGGAAGAAGAGCGGGTTCTGCACGCCCGCGTACCCGGCGGCCATGGACCGCTTGAAGACGATCACGTTGGCCGATTCCCACACGTGCAGCACCGGCATCCCCGCGATGGGGCTGGAGGGGTTGTCGGTGGCGGCCGGGTTGACCGTGTCGTTGGCACCGATGACCAGCACGACCGAGGTCGCGGCGAAGTCGTCGTTGATCTCGTCCATCTCCAGGACGATGTCGTACGGGACGTTCGCCTCGGCCAGCAGCACGTTCATGTGCCCGGGCAGCCGCCCGGCGACGGGGTGGATGCCGAAGCGCACCTCCACGCCCCGCTCGCGCAGCTTGCGCGCCAGTTCGGCCACCGGGTACTGCGCCTGCGCCACCGCCATGCCGTAGCCCGGCGTGATGATCACCGAGGTGGCGTTGCCGAGGAGATCCGCGGTCTCCTCGGCGTTGATCTCCCGGTGCTCGCCCTGCTCGCCTTCCTCGGCCGCTGCCGCCGGCGTCCCGAAACCACCGGCGATGACGGAGATGAAGGACCGGTTCATCGCCTTGCACATGATGTACGACAGGTAGGCGCCGGAGGAGCCGACCAGCGCGCCGGTGACGATGAGCAGGTTGTTGGCCAGCAGGAACCCCGACGCCGCGGCGGCCCAGCCGGAGTAGCTGTTCAGCATGGAGACGACGACCGGCATGTCACCGCCGCCGATCGAGGCGACCAGGTGCGCGCCGAGGGCGAGTGCGATCACGGTGACCGCGATGAGCAGGCCCATGCCGGGGCGTACGACGAACGCCGCCGTGAGCCCCACGAAGGCCACGAGTGCGCCGATGTTGAGGACGTGCTTGCCGGGCAGCGTGAGCGGACGGGAGTTGATGCGCGCCGAGAGCTTCAGGTACGCGACGACGGAACCCGTGAAGGTGACGGCGCCGATGAACACCCCGATGAACACCTCGGCGTGGTGGATGGCCAGCAGCGAGCCGGACAGTTCGGCGTCGACGTCGAGGTAGCCGTTCCAACCGACGAACGCGGCCGCCAGACCGACGAGGCTGTGCATGATGGCGATCAGCTCGGGCATGCCGGTCATCTCCACCACCCGGGCCCGCCACAGGCCGATGCCCGCGCCCAGTGCGGTGGCGAGGGCGATCAGCACCAGCCCGGTGGTGGTGATGCTGCGCGAGGCGAGCCCGACCGTGGCGGCCAGGGCCACGACCATGCCCGCGATGCCCCAGACGACTCCCGAACGGGACGTCTTGTGCTGGGAGAGGCCGGCGAGGCTGAGGATGAACAGCAGCGCCGCGACGACGTAGGCGGCCTGAGCGGCCGTGTCTGTGGTCATCCCTGATCAGCCCTTCGAGAACATGCCGAGCATGCGGCGGGTCACGGCGAATCCGCCGAAGATGTTGATACTCGCCAGCAGGATCGCGGCGAACGACAGCACGGTCACGGCGGTGTCGCCCTGCCCGATCTGTAGCAGCGCGCCGACCACGACGATGCCGGAGATGGCGTTGGTCACCGACATCAGCGGGGTGTGCAGCGCATGGTGCACATTGCCGATGACGTAGAAGCCGATGACGATCGCCAGCACGAACACCGTGAAGTGGCCCAGCAGTTCACTCGGAGAGAAGGCAGTCACCAGGAACAGCGCGAGCGCTCCGGCGCCGACCAGGGCGTAGGAGGCCCAGGCCGGGCGGGCGGTCTTGGCCGGTGCCTCGGCAGGGGCCGGCTCCGGCTCCTTCGCCGGGCCCGGGGCGGGTGCGGCGGAGACCTGGACCGGGGGCGGCGGCCAGGTCTTCTCGCCCTCGCGGACCACGGTCATCGACCGCTGCACCACGTCGTCGAAGTCGAGGACGAGCCGGCCGTCCTTGCCCGGGGTGAGCAGCTTCATCAGGTTGACGATGTTCGTGCCGTACAGCTGCGAGGCCTGCGCGGGGAGCCGGCCCGGCAGATCGGTGTAGCCGATGATCGTCACGTCGTTGTCGGTGACGACGGCCTTCCCGGCGACCGTGCCCTCGACGTTGCCGCCCTGCGCGGCAGCCATGTCGACGATCACGCTGCCTGGCTTCATGCGCGCGACGTCCTCGGCGGTGATCAGCCGCGGGGCCGGACGGCCCGGGATGAGCGCCGTGGTGATGATGATGTCCACGTCGGCGGCCTGCTCGGCGTAGAGCTGCGCGGCGAGCCGGTTGTAGTCCTCCGACGTGGCCTTGGCGTAACCGTCGGTGCTGACCTCCTGTTCGGCGGTCACCGTCAGGAACTCCCCGCCCAGCGAGCGCACCTGCTCGGCGACCTCCGGCCGGGGGTCCGTCGCGCGGACCACAGCACCCAGACTGCGGGCCGCACCGATCGCCGCCAGCCCGGCCACGCCGGCGCCGGCCACCAGCACCTTCGCGGGCGGCACCTTGCCCGCGGCTGTCACCTGGCCGGTGAAGAACCGGCCGAAGGCATGCGCGGCCTCAACCACGGCCCGGTACCCGGCGATGTTCGCCATCGAGCTGAGGACGTCCAGGGACTGGGCGCGCGAGATGCGCGGTACGGCGTCCATGGCGAGCACGGTGATCGGCCGCCGCGCCAGTTCCTCGACCAGCTCCGGGTTGAGGGCGGGGCTGATGAGGGCGATCAGTGTCGCCCCTTCGCGCAGCCGGCCGGTCTCCTCGCTGGAGGGGGCGTTGACCTTGAGCACGATCTCGGCCTGCCACGGGTCGCCGAGTTCGGCGCCCGCCTCCTCGTAGGCCGCGTCGGAGAAGCGGGACGAGGCTCCCGCTCCCGGTTCGACCACCACGTCGTACCCGAGCGCGACAAGTCTCCCCACGGTGGCCGGCGTGGCCGCCACCCTGGTCTCGCCCGCAGTGGATTCGGCCGGTATGCCGATCCGCTGGGGTTGCGGTTCCGCTGGGACCATCGTGTGCCTCTCCCGTCGTTCGACTGCCTGTCCTCCTTGGTGCCCGCATCCTGCACGTTCGACGCGGCATCCGTGGCGGGCCGTGGTCACATGGCCGAGGAGGCCGTCCTCACACCGCCGAGGGGTTGCCGAGAGAGCGTTTCGGCGCTATCAGTGTGACTCCCGGGACGGAAGAGTCCTGTGATGCACCAGGCCATCGCCGGGCGCAGACTGATGTCGTGAGCAGCACGCGCCCGGGGCGCGGCGAGTCCGCGGCCCCCTCTCGATCCGGACCGCAGCAGACCGTCGCGCTGGCGGCGATGATGTTCGCGGTCGCGATGACCTTCATCGACCAGACCATCGTGTCGATCGCGGCCCCGGACATCGTCCGCGAACTGGGGCTGTCGTCCTCCGGTATGCAGTGGGTGGTCAACGCCTATCTGCTGTCCCTCGCGGCGTTCTTCGCGCTCGGCGGGCGCCTCGCCGACCTCTACGGGCCGCGCCGGGTCGTCGTCATCGGCACGCTGGTGTTCGTCGTGTCATCGGTGCTGTGCGGCTGTGTGCCCGAGGGGGGCGCCGCCCAGGCCTGGCTGATCATCTTCCGCGCCACCCAGGGGCTGGGGGCGGCACTGCTGTTCCCCGCGGCCCTGGCCGTGGTGGTGGCGGTGTTCCCGGTCGAACGGCGCGGGCGTGCTCTCGCGCTGTTCTTCGGGGTCACCGGGGCGCTGACCGCCATCGGTCCGCTGCTGGGCGGCTGGCTCACGAACTGGACCTGGCGGGCGGTGTTCTGGGTCAACGTGCCCGTGGCGATCGTGGCGCTGGTCCTGACGGCCATGGCGCACATCCCCGACCGGCGGCGCTCCGGCACCCTGGACGTCCCGGGCGCTGCCCTGATCGCGGCCGGCATGGGTCTGAGCGTGCTCGGTTTCCAGCAGGCCTTCTCCTGGGGCTGGGACAGCTGGGCGACCTGGGTGTGCATCGGGGGCGGCCTCGCGATCCTCGCCGGATTCCTCCGTTTCGAGCGGAAGGTCGAGCATCCGCTGATCGACCTGCGGGTCTTCCGGGACAGGGCGTTCACCATGGACGCGGCGGTGCTGTTCTTCTCGATGCTCGCCTTCGTGCCGCTGTTCTTCTTCACCTCCGTCTACGCCCAGGTGTCCCTGAGCGCCTCGCCGAACCAGGCGGCGCTGTTCCTGCTGTACTTCTTCGTCGGTTTCGCCATCGCCTCGCAGTGGGGCGGCCGGATCCTCGACAAGAAGGGCGCCCGCCCGGCCCTGAAGCTGGGCACGGCCGTGGGCTGCGTCGGCTTCGCCCTGTGGGCGAACAAGCTGACCGACCTGTCCATGCACGACCAGTGGCCCTACGCGGCTCTGGCCGGGGCCGGTATCGGCTTCGTCCTGGCACCTGCCTCCACGGACGCCGTCAACCGGGCCATCGGCGCCTCGTACGGCGAGGTCACCGGCATCACCCAGACCGTGCGCAACTACGCGGCGAGCGTCGGCCTGGCCGTCTACGGAACGGTCCTGACCCATGTGACGACGGACAAGGTGGTGGGCACCCTGACGGGCAAGGGCATGTCGGCGGCGGACGCGGACACGGTGGCCCGCGACGTCACCGAGTCGATCACCGGCAGCGGCGACTCCCGGCCGCCCCCCGGCACCGGCCCCGCCGCCGAGGCGACCCGGGAGTCGATGTCCGCGATCCGCATGGACTTCGCCGAGGCCAACCAGTGGGTGTTCTACGGCATGGCCATCGCCCTGGGCATCGGCTACCTGTGCGCGCTGCGCCACCCGGGCGGAAGGGTGGACGCGAACGCCACGGTGGAGGAACCGGCCGGGCAGGCCCGCTGACGCCGCGCGTCAGGTGGACAACTCGTCCGTCCGCGCCTGGATCTGCTCGGGCGTCAGGTCCTCGATCGTCCGGGAGATCATCCAGAGATGGCCGAACGGGTCGGCGAGACCGCCCCCGCGCTGCCCGTAGTGCTGGTCGGCGACGGGGTACACCACGGTGGCCCCGCCCCGCAGCATGGCCTCGGCCACGGCGTCGGCGTCGGACACGTCGAGGGCCATGATCACCGGGCTGCCGCCGAGGGACGCCGGTGCCGGGTCGGCCTCGTCGGCGTCCTTCACCGCGATCACCGACCCGCCGAGCCGCAGCAGGGCGTGCACGATCCTCCCGTCGGGGCCGGTGTACCGCTCGGTCTCCTCGGCGCCGAGCGCGGTCCGGTAGAAGTCGATCGCCCGGGCCGCGTCGGGGACGACGAGCCGGGCGTAGAGCCGGGTGACGGTCTGCTGTGCGGATGTGTGTGTCATGCCCTCACGATCGCCGGGTGCGGGGATCGTGGATTGTAGAAATCGGCCGGCCCGGGGCCGTTCACCCGGCCAGCGGGACGTGATTGCGTTCGAGCGGCGAGCGCGGCGCGTACGCGGTCGGGGTGATGCCGGCCAGCGCGCGGAACTCGTGGATCAGGTGCGCCTGGTCGTGGTAGCCGCAGTCGGCGGCGAGTACCGCCCAGTCCAGCGGCCGCGACCCGGCGTTGACGCGGCCGAGGAGCCGCTGGAAACGGCGCAGGCGGGCGTACCGCTTGGGCGCGAGTCCCAGCTGGTCGGTGCAGCGGCGGGCCAGCCGCCGGGCGGTCCAGCCCAGCCGGTCGGCGACCTCGGCGACGGGCGTTCCGCGGTCGAGCAGCACGGAGGCGAGGCGGACCGCCGGGTCGGGTTCCAGGGGGCGTCGCGCCCGGGCCAGCAGGGCCGCCTCCAGCTCCCTCAGCCCGGCCCGTGGCCCCCCGGCTGCCATGGCCTCCAGCAGCCGCTCGCGCAGCACCGCGCCGTCCCTGCCCCACAGCTCGTCGAGGCCGACCAGGTCGTCGCGGACCGCGGAGACCGGGGCGGTGAGGAAGGGGTGGGCGCCGGCGGGCCGGAACGCCACCCAGACGACGGCCCGCTGCTGCGCCGGGTCGATCAGGGCCGGCTGCGTGTACGGACCGTGCAGGGCAGCGCCCCCGGTTCGCCGGTCCGGGCCCCGCAGCGGGGAGGAGGACAGGGCGTCCCCGTCGAGGTTGACCAGCAGCTGGGCCCCGCCCGTCGGCAGGGCCAGCTCGGCGGTGTGCGCGAACCGCACCTCGGCGTAGCCCATCGCGCCGATCAGCGGCGCCAGGGCCGCTGCCGACGGCCGGACGGTGAGCGGGGCCGGCGCCTGCTCCGCCGCGGGAGCCGGACGGGCCGGACGGGTCATGGGTCCAGCGTACGGCCGGACGACGCCGGTGCGGGAGCCGCATCGGCGGCCACACCGCCCGGTCCGGCTCCAGCACCCCGCCCTCGACGGGCTTGCCGACCGGCGGGAGCGTGGTGTGCGCGGGGCGCCCTGCACGGCACGCGGCATCTGTTGAACCTCGGCCACCGCCGGATCGCCCGCGTGCGGAGCGGCGTGTGCCTGCGGGTTCTCCTTCAACTCGACGACGACCCGGTGGTCCCACTGCGGCGGGCGACAAGCGGGGTGCGGCCGAGGCGGCCGGCCGGCTGCTCGGGCTGCGGGAGCCGCCCATCGCGGTCTTGTGACCACGGTGGCCCGGTCGCCGTCGCGGAACAACGGCCGCCCGGCTGAGGGAACCACCGACACCGCGGACACCTTGGCGGCCTTGCGCCGGGCCTCGTCGGCCGCGTGCCCGGGCCCCCGGCGGCGGTTCGGCACTCCGCTGCCCGGGTCGGGGCCTTAGGAGCCCTCGTGCGTCACGCCTGCGCGAACCGTTGACGTCGGTGAGAGGCGCCCTTATCTTCTGACCACTTCTTGGCCGAATTGACGAACCATGTTCGAAATCACGGACAGACGCGGCTCGTTCCCACCCCGATCACCCGCTGGAGAACCTCCTTGAGACGCATAGCCGTTCGGCTGCTCCTGGCCGCCCTCATGGCCTTCGCCACCTGCCTCGCGTCAGCGCCCGCCCGGGCCGCCGTGCCCGACTCCCCCGCCGTCACCTACACGAACCCGATCGCGGAGAGGCGGGCCGACCCGCACATCGTCAGACACACCGACGGCTACTACTACTTCACCGCGACCGTCCCCGAGTACGACCGCATCGTGCTGCGCCGGGCGACACCACCATCCAGGGCCTGAAGACGGCGCCCGAGACGACCATCTGGACGAAGCACGCGAGCGGCGTGATGGGCGCCCACATCTGGGCGCCGGAGATCCACTTCATCGACGGCAAGTGGTACGTGTACTTCGCAGCGGGCGCCACCAACGACGTGTGGGCGATCCGGATGTACGTCCTGGAGGGCTCCGGCGCCAACCCGCTCACCGCCACCTGGACCGAGAAGGGTCAGATCAGGACCCAGTGGGAGAGCTTCTCCCTGGACGCCACCACCTTCGTCGTGAACGGCGTGCGCTACCTGGCGTGGGCGCAGCGGGACCCGTCGGTGAACAACAACACCGACATCTACCTCGCGAAGATGGCCAACCCCTGGACGATCACCGGCACCCCGGTGATGCTGTCGCGGCCCACCTACTCCTGGGAGACCGTCGGTTACAAGGTCAACGAGGGCCCGGCCGTGATCCAGCGGGGCGGCAAGGTGTTCATGACGTACTCCGCGAGCGCCACCGACGCCAACTACTGCCTGGGCATGCTCACCGCCTCCGCCGGGGCGGATCTGCTCAGCCGGGCGTCCTGGGCCAAGAGCCCCACCCCGGTGTTCGCCAGCAGCGCCGCGACCAGCCAGTACGGCCCGGGCCACAACTCCTTCACCGTCTCCGAGGACGGGAAGAGCGACATCCTCGTCTACCACGACCGCAGCTACAAGGACATCAGCGGCGACCCGCTCAACGACCCCAACCGCCGCACCCGTGTGCAGAAGGTCTACTGGAACGCCGACGGCACCCCGAACTTCGGCATCCCGGTGGCCGACGGCGTCACCCCGCAGCGCTTCTCCTCGTACAACTTCCCGGACCGGTTCGTCCGGCACTACGACTACCGGGCCCGGATCGAGGCGAACGTCACCAAGCTCGCCGACTCGCAGTTCCGCGTCGTGCCGGGCCTCGCGGGCAGCGGCACGGTCTCACTGGAGTCGGCCAACTTCCCCGGCTACTACCTGCGGCACGAGAACTCGGAAGTGTGGCTGCGCAAGAACGACGGCAGTGCGCAGTTCGCGTCCGACGCGACCTTCCGGCAGCGCGCGGGACTCGCGGACCCGGCGGGCATGTCGTACGAGTCGTACAACTACCCGGGGCGATACGTCCGCCACTGGGAGTACCTGCTGAACGTGCAGGCGGTGAGCACCGCCACCGACCGGGCGGACGCCACCTTCTACACCCAGTGACGACACGGTAAATGCGCGTAATGCCCTGAATGTCTTGCCGAGAGGCGGGCACTCAGGGCCTGTGCAGACACAACAGGGCAAGCGACCGCGCAGGGTGCTGCTCACCGGCTGGTTCAGCTTCCGGGACAGGGAGGCGACCGCCGGGGACGTGCTGGCCCTGCGCCGGGTGGAGGACGTGCTCCGGGGGACGGGCATCCCCTACGACGTCGCCTGGAGTCCCCGTTTCCGTCCGGAGGCACTGCATCTGGACCGGCTGTGGCCCGAGGACTACACCCACCTCGTGTTCGTGTGCGGCCCGCTGCACGGACCGCAGGTGGAGGAGCTGCACCGGCGCTTCGCGCACTGCGTGCGGATCGCCGTGGGAACCTCGGTGATCGACCCCGGCAGCGCGGCCGTGACCGGCTTCCACCGGGTGCTGCCCCGGGACGGGCCGGACAGCGAGCCGGTGGAGGACCTCGCGGCCCGCGCCCCGGACGTGCCGGCGCGGCCCGTCGTCGGGGTGATCCTCGCGCACGGGCAGCACGAGTACGGGCAGCTGCGGCGGCACGGGCAGGTCGCCGAGGAGGTGACGCGCTGGCTGGCCACCAAGGACTGCGGACGCCTGGAGCTGGAGACCCGGCTGGACACGCACGACTGGCACCTGAGCGCGACGCCCGCACAACTGCAGTCCGTACTCGCCCGGCTGGACCTCGTCGTCACCGACCGGCTGCACGGGCTGGTGATCGCGCTGCGGGTGGGCACGCCGGTGCTGGCCGTCGACCCGGTCGCGGGCGGCGCCAAGCTGACCGCGCAGGCCCGGGCCTGCGGCTGGCCCGCGCTGGTGCCCGCCGAGCAGCTGGACGTGCGGCAGTTGGACCGCTGGTGGGACTGGTGCCTGACCGGCGGCCGGGTGACCGCGCGGCAGATCCGCGACGGGTTCCGCGAGGGCTCCGTGCCGGACAGCGCGGACCGGCTCGTCGAGGCGCTGGCACGGCCGGTGCCCGGTTAGCCGGAGGCCACCACGGGGCACCCGCTTGTACGTCCCCCGCTGTACTTCCCCCGCCGCACGTCCCCCCGGGTGGAGAGACGGTCCGGCCGCCCGGAAGGAGAGAGCGTGTCCATCGGCCGACTTCCCGAGAACGAGCAGCGCATCCTCGACGAGATGGAACGCGCTCTGCGCCGCGACCGTCGCCTCGACCGCAAGCTGCGCACCCACCGAGTGAGCCGCCGTCCCGACCCCGCCCGCGTCCTGGCCCGACTGGCCGCCTACCGCCCCCGCGTCTGGACCGTCGTGGTCCTGCTCGCGGTCTCGGTCGGGCTCATGGTGACCGGCATCGTCACGTCCGAGCCGGGTGTGATCTGGGCGTTCGCAGCGATATGGCCCCTGACGATGTTCGCCGCCTTCCGGCTGATGTGCCGGTGCTGCGACGGCTGAGCACGGCCCTACGGCCGCGGGGCAACAGGTAGTTCACCGACCGCTCGGAGGACGTCCTCGACGGTGACGCGCAGGAGGGCCGGGTCGGGCCGGCGGCCGTGCGGGTCGCCCTCCGGGCCGTACCACAGGGCGCGGTGACGCGGGTCGGGCGGAGGGCCCCAGCGGCTGGGCGCGACCGGGCCGAAGAGGGTGACCGAGCGTGTGCCGTGGGCGACCGCGAGGTGGGCGATGCCGGTGTCGCCGCTGATCACGGCGTGGGCGTCGGCCACGAGAGCGGACAGTCGTCCGAAGGGCAGGCCGCCGTCGAACACGTCCGTGTCCGGCAGGCCGGTCTGCTTGGCGAGCCTGGCCACCAGGTCGCCCTCGGCCGGGCCGCCGGTGACCACGACCCGCAGGCCCCGGCCGCGCAGTTCGGCCGCGACGGCGGCGTACCGCTCGACGGGCCAGCAGCGCGCGGGCGCCCCGGCACCGGGGTGCAGGACGACCGCGCCGGGGGCCGGGGACGCGGTCCGCGGGCGGGGCAGCAGCAGATCACCCGGGTCGGCGTCGATGCCGTACGCCCGCAGCAGCCGGCACCAGCGGTCACGTTCGTGCTCCTCCGGGTACCAGGGCGGGCCGTCGACGCCGGGCAGGTCCGGGTGGGCGAAGGCCAGCAGTGTGAGCGGCCGCAGGCCCAGCAGCAGCCGGTGGCTGGGCGGGCCGTTGCCGTGCAGGTCGACGGCGATGTCCGGGGGCGGGCCGGTCCAGTCCAGGGTGCGCGGGACGGCCCGGCCCGGCGCCGAGGCGGGCAGCAGCCGGTCCACGGCCCCCGTCGCCTCCGCGACCGGCGCGAGTTGGGCGGGGGCGGCCAGCACGAGTTCGTGCCCCGGGTGGGCCCGCCGCAGGGCGCGCAGCGCGGGGACGCCGGCGAGGAGGTCCCCGAGCCCGAGGGCGCGCAGGACGAGGAGGCGGGGTCGTACGGGATGCGCTGTTTGGTCCGGGGTCGTCATGCCAGCAGCCTGCCGCGCACCTGCGGCATCCGCCGCCGCAGACCCGCCCATCGGGTGCACGGGCCCTGGCTGCCGCCGGGCCGGAGGAACCGGCCTCGTGCGCACCGGCTGCCGCGGCTGGGCCGGGGAAACAACACCGTGCGGTACCGGCCATGTACCGGCCATCACCCCGCGCGCCGGACAATCCGGGCGGCGCCTCTGTGGCCGGGCAGTGAGGGTGACGCAGCCGCCGGGCGTGGCTACGCGGGCACCCGCCCGGTCCGCACCGCGGCGGGCGGACCGGGGACCGCCCAGTACGCCTGCGCCCGGGCGATGCCGACCACGGCCCGCATCGCACCGCACGGCCGCCCGCCCGCCCGATCCGCGACTGCGGCCCGGAAGGCGGGAGTCACTGAGCACCCCCTGCACCGGTCCCGTACCGACTCCCGCCCGCCCCGCCCGCCCCACGGCCGCGGGCACCTGAAGCGACGTCAGCAACGGACGCCGTCCGTGCAGTGGTGTCCCACCGGGTCACCGCGGCCGGCAGCCCCCTGCGTCAGCAGCCGTCACCGATGCCCGTCCGGCTCCGGGCCGGAGGTGAACGCCTCCTGGATGGGGCGTTCGTCGGCGAGGACGCGGCCCCGGGGCGGTTCGTCCAGAACCGCGCGTACGGCGGTGAGCAGGTCCGGGGCGATGTGGTCCGCCCGTGCGGTCTCCTCGGGGCGCGTGCGGCCGTTCGGGACGAGGATGCCGTGGGCGCCCGCGCGGCGCGCGGCTTCCGCGTCGGCGGCGGTGGAGCCGATGACGACGAGTTCGGCGGGCCCGGTGCAGATCCGTCCGCCCGCCCACAGCAGCATGCCGGGCTGTGGCCTGCGGCAGTGGCAGCCGTCGTCAGGGCCGTGCGGGCAGACGGCGAACACGTCGAAGGGACCGAGGAGTTCGTCGACGCGGTGGTTGACGCGTCGGACGTCGGCGTCACTGAGCAGCCCCCGGGCGACGCCGGGCTGGTCGGTGACGACGCCGGTGCGGATGCCGTGCTCGCGCAGCAGGGCGAGCGCCTCGCGGGCGCCGTCGACCGGGCGTACGCGGTCGGGATCGGCGGTGTCCGGGAGGTCGTCGACGAGTGTGCCGTCGCGGTCGAACAGCACGGCCTTCACCGGGCTCACGGGGTGGCCTCCTCCTGCCAGGCGGGGGTGTGACGGTGGCGCCAGGCACCTGCCAGCCGGTGCCAGGTCGCGGTGGGCGGAATGAGCACGCTGGTGGCGAGCATCGTCGTCACCTCGTGGCGGGTGCGCGGCCCGGGGACGATACGGGCCCGGGCGAACTCCGCCGTGCCGGCCGCCCAGCCGAGCGCGCAGGCCGTCGCGGCCCGGCCGTGCCCGGCGGCGGCGAGGGCGCAGGCCGCGACCCCGGCGGTCGTGATGGCCGCGTGGGTGCGGATCCGGCCGCGCGGTGCGACGGCCTTGTCCCACCAGTTGGGGCCGTGCAGATGCCGCATCAGGGCGTCGTCGGCGTTGCCGCGTTGCCGGCGCACGGACGCCCAGCGGGACGCTGAGCCCACGGGGTGACGGGTGGTGCGGCGGCCCTGCCGGATGCGCCGGCCCGAGTCGAGGACGCGCAGCGCCAGGTCGGCGTCCTCGCGGAAGGCGCGCCGGAAGCGTTCGTCGAAGCCGCCGACCTGCCGCAGGACCTCCGTGCGGTAGGCCATGTCGGCGGTGACCCAGTGGGCCCGGACGAGTTCCGCGGTGCCGCGTTCCCAGTCGGTGGGACGGCGTCCGCCGGGCAGCGGCACGGCGAGGACGCCTTGGACGCCCGCGGTGTCCTGGGAGGCCTCGGCGAGGTCCTCGGCCAGCTGCTCGCACCAGCGGGCCCCGACCTGGACGTCGTCGTCGAGGAACACGGTCCAGGGTGTGTGCACGGCGCGCAGTCCGGTGTTGCGGGCGGCGGCGGGCCCACGACCGCCGCCGCCCAGCACGACGGTCCGCTCCCGCAGGTCGCCGAGGACGGTCAACGGGTGCTCCAGCGGGCCGGGTTCGGGGTCGGTCCGGTCGTCGACGAGGACGATCTCCTCGGGGCGCGGTCCGGTCGCCGCGGCGAGCGCGGCGAGACAGTCGGAGAGGGTGTCCGGAACGAGGGTGGGGATCACGACGGCGTACGGGGTCATGCGTGCGGCCCTCCCTCCTGCGGCGTGCGCGGACTACCGTGCTGGCGAGTGCCGCGGTACGGCTCCCTCAAACACCAGGTCAGGGCCTTCCGGGCACGCCTCGGCGACTATATATCGCGTGTATACACGCGATATATAGTCCCGGCATGCCTTCTCTGACCAAGAAGATGACGAAAACGGGGACCGCGTTCCGAACGGCCGGAACGCTCGCGGTGACCGCCGCCCTCACCCTCGCCCTGACCGGCTGCACGGGAACCGACACCACGGCTCCCAGCGCCGTCCGGGCCCGCCCTGCCACGGACATGCAGCCGGCCCGCTTCGGCGCCGTCGACTGCCGTGAGGTCAAGTGCATCGCACTCACCTTCGACGCCGGACCGAGCGAGCACTCCGCGCGGCTGCTGGACATCCTGAAGGAGAAGCAGGTCCCGGCGACCTTCTTCCTCCTCGGGAAGCGGCACATCGAGAAGTACCCGGAGCTGGTGCGGCGCATGGCCGACGAGGGGCACGAGGTGGCCAGCCACACCTGGGACCACAAGATCCTGACCGAGCTGAGACCCGAGGAGATACGTGAGGAACTGGAACGGTCCAACGAGGAGATAGAACGCCTCACCGGCCGGCGCCCGACCCTGATGCGCCCGCCGCAGGGCCGCACCGACGACACCGTGCACGCCATCTGCCGCGAACTCGGCCTCGCCGAGGTGCTGTGGAGCGTGACGGCGAAGGACTACAAGACGACCGACTCCGACCTGATCACCCGCCGTGTCCTCGCCCAGTCCTCCCGGGACGGCATCATCCTCCTCCACGACCTCTACGACGGCACGGTGCCGGCGGTACCGGGCATCATCGACGCGCTCAAGGAACGCGGCTTCGTCTTCGTGACGGTGCCTCAGCTCCTCGCGCCGGGTAAGGCGGAGCCGGGCGAGGTGTACCGGTGACGCCCCGCGGGTTCCCTACGATCGGGGAGTGGCGAACTTCCTGATCGAACGCACCGTTCCGCTCCCCCTCGACGAGGCGTGGCGGCGGATCACCCGGTGGCAGCGGCACGGTGACGCGGTGCCGCTGACGGTGGTCGGGGTCGTGCCGCCCGGGCCGACACGCGAGGGCACGCTCGTCGTGGCCCGCTCGGGCGTCGGGGTGCTGGCCTTCGACGACCCGATGGAGGTGACGGTGTGGCAGCCGCCTGCGGACGGGGGCACCGGGTTGTGCCGGCTGGAGAAGCGGGGGCGGGTCGTCCTCGGATGGGCTGAGCTGGAGGTGCGGCCGGGGCCGGGAGGGCGTTCCCACGTGGTGTGGCGGGAGGAGATCCGGGTCCGGTTCGTGCCGTCGGCCTTCGACGCGGTGGTGCGGCGCTCGTCGCAGTATGTGTTCGGGCGGGCCCTGAACCGTCTGCTCCGGCAGGCCTGAGGCACCCGCGGGCCCAGAGGTTCCCGGCCGGGGCTCAGGCGACCGACCCGATCCGGCCCATGGCCGCCGACCCCGGCTCGTGGTGGATCGGCGTGTGCGCCCCGGTCAGGGAGACCCCGCTGCCGCCCCGCCGCGCGGCCACGATCTCCGCCGCGATGGACAGGGCCGTCTCCTCCGGCGTACGGGCACCGAGGTCCAGGCCGATCGGTGAGTGCAGGCGGCTCAACTCCAGCTCCGTGACACCGACTTCCCGCAGGCGGGTGTTGCGGTCCAGGTGGGTGCGCCGCGAGCCCATGGCACCGACGTACGCCACCGGAAGGCGCAGCGCCAGCTTCAGCAGGGGCACGTCGAACTTGGCGTCGTGGGTCAGCACGCACAGGACCGTGCGGGCGTCGACCTCCGTGCGCTCCAGGTAGCGATGGGGCCACTCGACGACGATCTCGTCGGCCTCCGGGAAGCGCGTCCGGGTCGCGAAGACGGGACGGGCGTCGCACACGGTGACGTGGTGGCCCAGGAACTTGCCGACGCGGACCAGGGCGGCGGCGAAGTCGATCGCGCCGAACACGATCATGCGGGGTGCGGGGACCGAGGACTCGACCAGGACCGTGAGGGGTGCTCCGCAGCGCGAGCCCCGCTCGCCGATCTCCAGGGTGCCGGTGCGGCCCGCGTCCAGGAAGGCGCCGGCCTCGGCGGCGACCGTGCGGTCCAGTTCCGGATGGGCGCCGAAGCCGCCGTCGTGGGAACCGTCGGGGCGGACCAGCAGGGCCCGGCCCGTCAGTTCGGGCGGGCCCGACACGATCCGTGCCACCGCCGCCGGCTCCCCTCGGGCGGCGGCGGTGAGCGCGGACGCGACCACCGGGCGGACCGGATCGGCGGCCCGTACCGGGGTGACCAGGATGTCGATGACGCCGCCGCAGGTCAGGCCCACGGCGAAGGCGTCGTCGTCGCTGTATCCGAAGCGCTCCAGGACGGTCTCGCCGTCCCGCAGCGCCTGCTCGCACAGGTCGTAGACCGCTCCCTCCACGCAGCCGCCGGAGACCGAGCCGATCGCCGTGCCGTCGGCGTCCACCGCGAGCGCGGCGCCGGGTTGCCGGGGCGCGCTGCCGCCGACGGCCACCACGGTGGCCACGGCGAAGTCACGGCCCTGCTCGACCCACCGGTTCAGCTCCTCGGCGATGTCCAGCATCTGTCTCGGTCTCCTTGCGTCGCGGGGAGGCGGGCGTCAGTGGACGCCCAGCCAGCTCTCGATGGGGTTGAGGGCGAAGTAGACGACGAACACCGCCGTGAGGATCCACATGAAGGCGCCGATCTCGCGCCACTTGCCCTGGGCGGTCTTGATGGCCGTGTAGGAGATGACACCCGCGGCGACACCGGTGGTGATGGTGTACGTGAACGGCATCAGCACGACCGTGAGGAACACCGGGACGGCGGTGGCCCGGTCGGCCCAGTCCACGTGCCGGGCGTTCATCAGCATCATGGCGCCGATGACGACGAGGGCGGCGGACGCGACCTCCTGCGGCACGATCGCGGTGAGCGGGGTGAAGAACAGGCAGGCCGCGAAGAACAGGCCGGTGACCACGGAGGCCAGGCCCGTGCGGGCGCCCTCTCCGACACCCGTCGCCGACTCGATGAACACCGTCTGGCCGGAACCGCCGGACACGCCTCCGACCGCGCCGCCGGCCCCGTCGATGAACAGAGCCTTGGACAGGCCCGGCATGCGGCCCTTGTCGTCGGCGAGCCCGGCCTCGGTGCCGACGCCGATGATGGTGGCCATCGCGTCGAAGAACCCGGCGAGCACCAGGGTGAAGACGATCATGCCGACGGTCATCGCGCCGACCTCGCCCCAGCCGCCGAACTTCACGTCCCCGAAGAGCGAGAAGTCGGGCATGGAGACGGCGCTGCCGTGCAGTTCGGGTGCGCCGCCCGCCCACTGCTTGGGATCGATGACGCCGGCCGCGTTCAGGATCGCCGCGACGACCGTGCCGCCGACGATGCCGATGAGGATGGCGCCCGGGGTGTTCCGGGCCTGGAGCATGAAGATCAGCAGCAGGGTGCCGGCGAAGAGCAGGACGGGCCAGCCGGCCAGTTCACCCGCCGGGCCCAGCGCGAGGGGGGTGGCCTCGCCCTGGTGCACGAAGCCGGACTTGTAGAAGCCGATGAGGGCGATGAACAGGCCGATGCCCATGGTGATGCCGTGCTTGAGCGCGAGCGGGATCGCGTTCATGATCATCTCGCGCAGGCCGGTGACCACGAGCAGCATGATGACCACGCCGTACATCACGCACATGCCCATCGCCTGCGGCCAGGTCATCTCCGGCGCGACCTGGGAGGCGAGGACCCCGGAGACGGACAGGCCGGCGGCGAGGGCCAGGGGCACCTTGCCGACGAAGCCCATCAGCAGGGTGGTGAAGGCCGCCGCGAACGCGGTCGCGGTGATCAGGGCCGGCTGGGCGAGCGTGTCCCCGGCGGCGTCCTTGCCGGACAGGATCAGGGGGTTGAGCAGCAGGATGTACGCCATCGCCATGAAGGTCGTGATGCCGCCGCGCACTTCACGGGCGACCGTCGACCCTCTGTGGGATATGTGGAAGTACCGGTCGAGCCAGGACCGTCCGGCCGGGACGCGGGTGCCTTCACCCGCGTCCTCGGCTGTGGCCCTCGGCTCCAGTGATTGCTGGGTCATGGGTGCCGTCTCCCAAGTTTCAAAGGGGGTTGGGATGTTCACGACCCGGGGGACGGCCCGAGACGAACAAGGGACCTGGGGGGGCGAACCCCCAGGGGGATCGTGACTGCTCAGCCCTCGAAGAGCTGGGTACCCGTCAGGTGCTCGGGCCTCACCGGAGTCCGGTTCAGTTCGAGCCCGGTCGCGTTCCGGATCGCCGCGAGGACGGCCGGGGTCGACGACAGGGTGGGTGCCTCGCCGATGCCGCGCAGCCCGTACGGGGCGTGCTCGTCGGCGAGTTCGAGCACGTCGACCGGGATGGTCGGCGTGTCGAGGATGGTCGGGATCAGGTAGTCGGTGAAGGACGGGTTCTTGACCTTCGCCGTCTTCGGGTCGACGACGATCTCCTCCATGACCGCCACGCCCAGGCCCTGGGTGGTGCCGCCCTGGATCTGGCCGAGCACCGACAGCGGGTTCAGCGCCTTGCCGACGTCCTGGGCACAGGCCAGTTCGATGACCTTGACCAGGCCGAGCTCGGTGTCGACCTCGACGACGGCCCGGTGGGCGGCGAAGGAGTACTGCACATGCCCGTTGCCCTGGCCGGTGCGCAGGTCGAAGGGCTCGGTCGGCCGGTGCCGCCACTCCGCCTCGACCTCGACGGTCTCGTCCTCCAGGACGTCGACCAGGTCGGAGAGGACCTCGCCGCCGTCGGTGACGACCTTGCCGCCCTCCAGGAGCAGTTCGGCCGTCGCCCAGGCCGGGTGGTAGGAGCCGAACTTGCGGCGGCCGATCTCCAGGACCTTCTCGCGGACCAGCTCGCAGGAGTTCTTCACCGCGCCGCCGGTGACGTACGTCTGCCGCGAGGCCGATGTCGAACCGGCGCTGCCCACCTGGGTGTCGGCCGGGTGGATGGTCACCTGAGTGACGCCCAGCTCGGTGCGGGCGATCTGGGCGTGGACGGTGACGCCGCCCTGGCCGACCTCCGCCATCGCCGTGTGCACGGTGGCGACCGGCTCGCCGGCGACGACCTCCATGCGCACCTTGGCGGTGGAGTAGTCGTCGAAGCCCTCGGAGAAGCCGACGTTCTTGATGCCGACCGCGTAGCCGACCCCGCGGACGACGCCCTCGCCGTGCGTGGTGTTGGACAGGCCGCCCGGCAGCTGCCGTACGTCGGCGCCCTCGCTGGATTCCCACTGGCGCTCCGGCGGCATCGGCATCGCCTTGACGCGGCGCAGCAGTTCGGCGACGGGGGCCGGGGAGTCGACCGGCTGACCGGTGGGCAGGAGCGTGCCCTGCTCCATGGCGTTGAGCCGGCGGAACTCCACCGGGTCCATGCCGAGCTTCGCGGCGAGCTTGTCCATCTGCGCCTCGTAGGCGAAGCACGCCTGGACCGCGCCGAAGCCGCGCATCGCGCCGCAGGGCGGGTTGTTGGTGTAGAGGGCGATGGCCTCGATGTCGACGTCCTCGACCACGTACGGGCCGACGGACAGGGAGGAGGCGTTGCCGACGACGGCCGGGGAGGCGGAGGCGTAGGCGCCGCCGTCCAGGACGATCCGGCACTTCAGGTGGGTGAGCTTGCCGTCCTTGGTGGCTCCGTGCTCGTAGTGGAGCTTGGCGGGGTGGCGGTGGACGTGCCCGAAGAAGGACTCGAAACGGTTGTAGACGATCTTGACGGGCTTGCCGGTGCGCAGGGCGAGCAGGCAGGCGTGGATCTGCATCGACAGGTCCTCGCGGCCGCCGAACGCGCCGCCGACGCCGGACAGCGTCATGCGCACCTTGTCCTCGGGCAGGCCGAGCACGGGCGCGATCTGGCGCAGGTCGCTGTGCAGCCACTGGGTGGCGATGTAGAGGTGGACGCCGCCGTCCTCCTCCGGCACGGCGAGGCCGGATTCGGGGCCGAGGAAGGCCTGGTCCTGCATGCCGAAGGTGTACTCGCCCGTGACGATCACGTCGGCCCGCTCGCGCGCCGCCGCCACATCGCCGCGGACGATCGGCTGGCGGTGGACGATGTTGGGGTGCGGGACGTGGCCGGCGTGGTGGTCGTCGCGGTTCTCGTGGACGAGGAGCGCGTCCGGGGCGGTCGCGGAGGCCTCGTCGGTGATGACGGGCAGCTCGCGGTAGTCGACCTTGATCTTCGCGGCGGCCCGGCGGGCCGTCTCCGGGTGGTCGGCGGCGACGAGCGCGACCGGCTCGCCGTGGTGGCGGACCTTGCCGTGGGCGAGGACCGGGGTGTCCTGGATCTCCAGGCCGTAGTTCTTCACGTCGGTGGGCAGGTCGTCGTACGTCAGTACGGCGTAGACGCCCGGCATGGCCAGGGCCTCGCTCGTGTCGAGGGACACGATCTCGGCGTGTGCGACGGTCGAGCGGAGGATCTGCCCCCACAGCATGTCCTCGTGCCACATGTCGGACGAGTACGCGAACTCGCCGGTGACCTTGAGGGTGCCGTCGGGGCGGAGCGTGGACTCACCGATGCCGCCCTTGGTCTGGGAGCCCTGGGTGATCTTCGTGGGGGTTCCGCTGGGGGAAGCCATGATCAGACCGCCTCTGACTGCCGGGCGGCCGCGAGGCGGACCGCGTCCATGATCTTCTCGTAGCCGGTGCAGCGGCACAGGTTGCCCGACAGCGCCTCGCGGATGTCCGCGTCGGTCGGGGTCGGGTTGCGCTCCAGCATCTCGTCGGCGGCGACCAGCAGACCGGGGGTGCAGAAGCCGCACTGCACGGCGCCGGCGTCGATGAACGCCTGCTGGATCGGGGAGAGCTCGGTGCCCTCGCCGGTCTGCGAGTCGGTGCCCCCGGCTTCCCATTCCTGGGCGCTCTGCAACGGCGTACCGCAGGCGCCGGAGGCGCAGCCGCCCTCGGCGCGCTGCTTGGCGTAGTCGGCGAGCCCCTCGACGGTGACGACCTCCCGGCCCTCCACCTGTCCGGCGGCGACCAGGCACGAGCACACCGGCACCCCGTCCAGACGGACCGTGCACGAGCCGCACTCGCCCTGCTCGCAGGCGTTCTTCGACCCCGGCAGCCCGAGCCGCTCCCGCAGGACGTACAGCAGGGACTCGCCCTCCCACACGTCGTCGGCTTCCTGCTGACGGCCGTTGACCGTGAAGTTGACGCGCATCAGGCAGCTCCCTCGGTGGTGCGGCGGGCGCCGCGGTAGGACTCCCAGGTCCAGGTCAGCGTGCGGCGGGCCATGACGCCGACCGCGTGGCGGCGGTAGCTCGCGGTGCCGCGGACGTCGTCGATCGGGTTGCAGGCGGCGGAGCACAGGTCCGCGAACTGCTTGGCGACCGACGGGGTGATGATCCGGCCGTTGTCCCAGAAGCCGCCCTCCTCCAGCGCGGCGTTCAGGAACTCCTCGGCGGCCTTGGCCCGGACGGGAGTCGGGGCGGCCGAGCCGATCCCGGTCCGCACGGTCCGCGTCCCGGGGTGCAGCGCGAGCCCGAAGGCGCACACGGCGATGACCATCGCGTTCCTGGTGCCCACCTTGGAGAACTGCTGCGGCCCGTCGGCCTTCTTCACGTGCACGGCACGGATCAGCTCGTCGGCGGCCAGCGCGTTGCGCTTCACGCCCGTGTAGAACGCGTCGATCGGGATGCGGCGCGAGCCGCGCACCGACTCGACCTCCACCTCGGCGCCCGCCGCGAGCAGCGCGGGATGGGCGTCGCCGGCCGGGGAGGCGGTGCCGAGGTTGCCGCCGACGCCGCCGCGGTTGCGGATCTGCGGGGAGGCGACCGTGTGCGAGGCGAGGGCGAGACCCGGCAGCTCGGAGCGCAGGTTCTCCATGATCTTGGTGTACGGCACGGAGGCACCCAGCCGCACGCTCTCCTCGCCGACCTCCCACTCGCCGAGGTCGCCGATGCGGTTCAGGTCCAGGAGGTACTCGGGCCGGCGGTGGTCGAAGTTGATCTCGACCATCACGTCGGTGCCACCCGCAATCGGCACAGCTGTGGGGTGCTCGGCTTTCGCGGCGAGCGCCTCCTCCCAGCTGGCGGGGCGAAGGAAGTCCATGACCGGCTCTCTTCTTCGTCTTCTCGTGGGGCGTTCGGTTTGAGCCAATCCGTGTGCGGCGGTCCCGGCTCGTTCATGTGCTGTTGACGCGTCGTGGCCTCAGTACACAGGGGGGTGCTCCGACTGAGTCAGTCACGGAAACCATGAAGGAGTTGGCTGGCCAGGACAGGCATCTTGTAGATTCGTATGAACAGAGGCCCTCAGAAACCTCCTCGTTCTCCTGTGGAAACGCGCGACACAACCGCGTGACCTGGAACACAGCCGGGGCAGGGTTTGATTTCGAGACAAAGATCGGCGGCGACGAGAATGCGGCTGCGCGCACTGCTGGACACCGACGCGCTGGGCCTCAAGCTGCTCGGCGGCGAGGACGAGCTGGACCGCACCGTGCGGGGTGTGATGACCACCGACCTCCGCGACCCCAGCCGCTACCTCGCGGGCGGCGAACTGGTGCTCACGGGCCTGGCCTGGCGCCGGGACGAGAACGACTCGGAGCCGTTCGTCCGGATCCTGGTGCAGGCGGGCGTGACGGCCCTCGCCGCGGGCGAGGCCGAGCTCGGGGACGTCCCCGAGGACCTGGTCGTGGCCTGCGCCCGGCACCGCCTTCCGCTCTTCGCGGTGCACGAGTCGGTGGCGTTCGCGACCATCACCGAGCACGTCGTACGGCAGGTGTCCGGTGAACGCGCCGGGGACCTCGCGGCGGTCGTCGACCGCCACCGCCGGATGATGACCTCGGGCCCGGCCGGCGGCGGCCCCGACGTGGTCCTGGACCTGCTGGGCACGGACCTGGACCTGCGGGCCTGGGTCCTCTCCCCCACCGGCCGCCTGATCGCCGGCTCGAAGTCGGCGGGCCCCGCCCTGCCGGCCGAGACGTGCGCCCGGCTCGCCGGAGAACACCTGGCCGCCACCCGCACGGGCCGCCGCGGCCCCCACCGCGTCGTGCTGGGGGCCACGACGTACTCCCTGTTCCCCGTCCGCTCGACGGGCCGCTCCCCGCAGCCCGCCCGGGACGTCCGCGAGACCGTCCTGTCGGACTGGCTGCTGGCCGTCGAGGCGGACGCCGGGGACTGGCCCGAGGAGCGCCTGGACCTGCTCTACGGCGTCACCCAGCTGATCGCGGTCGAGCGGGACCGCCGCGACGCGGCCCGCACGGTCCGCCGCCGCCTGGCCCAGGAGGTCCTGGAACTGGTCCAGACGGGCGCGGCCCCCGCCGAGATCGCCGCCCGGCTGCGGGTGGCCGCCCCGGTGCTGCTGCCCGGCCTGGGCGCCGCGCCGCACTGGCAGGTGGTCGTGGCCCGGGTGGACTGGGAGGGCGGGGAGATCGAGGGCGGCCCGGTCGCCCAGGCCCTGCTCGAAGAGGTCCTCGTCGACCCCGCGGTCGCCGGCCCTGAGCACTCCGACCGCATCGCCGTGGCCCACACCGGCAGCGAGGCCATCGCCCTCGTGCCCCTCCCGGCCGTCTCCACGGAGCACGACGGCACGGAGGCGGGCGTCCTCGCGGACACCCTCCTGGGATCGGTACGGGACCCCCTCACGGCGGGCCTCGACGACGACGGCCGGCTCACTCTCGGTGTCAGCGCGGCCGTCCACTCGGCGGAAGGCCTGCGCGGCGCGCTGGAGGAGGCCCGCCACGCCCGGCGCGTCGCCGCGGCCCGCCCGGGCCGGGTCTGCGCGGCCGGCCACCAGGAACTGGCCTCCCACGTCCTGCTGCTGCCCTTCGTCCCGGACGACGTCCGCCGGGCCTTCACCGCCCGCCTCCTGGACCCGCTGCGCGACTACGACCGCCGCCACCGCGCCGAGCTGATCCCGACCCTGGAGGCCTTCCTCGACTGTGACGGCTCCTGGACCCGCTGCGCCGCCCGTCTGCACCTGCACGTCAACACACTGCGCTACCGGGTCGGCCGGATCGAGCAGTTGACGAGCCGTGATCTGTCGCGGCTGGAGGACAAGCTGGATTTCTTCCTGGCCCTGCGCATGAGCTGAAACACGGGGCGTCCCGGCCCAAACCCGGGACGCCCCCGAGTCCCACGACTTTGTGAAATCCTTCACCCACCCTCTTGGCCCGGCCCGCCGATTCGTGCTGAGATGCCGCCACCACTCAACAGCTCGATGGCGTGCTCGGGGAGGGCAACGTGGCGCATACCGCCATGTCTGGTTACGGAACGACCGCCGGTGACGATCCCCTCCAGACCGCGGTATGGCGGCTGCGCTCCCGCGGATGCTGGGCCGACGCGGCCGCCCTGCTGCCGCCGACCACACCGGCGGCGGCGCTGCAACGCGCGTCGTTGCTGGTGGAACGGTGTCTGTACACCGAGCAGGGCTGGGAGGAGGCCGAGGACGCGCTGCGCACGGCCGAGGCGATGGCCCACAGCGACGACGAACGCGGCGCGGCCGCTTGTGAACGCGGTTACTTGGCCTACGCGGCGACGCTGCTCGCGGTGCGGGACCGGGCCGACGAGGCGAGGGCCGCGCTCGGGCGGGCGGCGGCGCTGGTCCCTCCGGGGGCTCCGGCGCGGGCTCTGCTGGACTTCCGGCGCGGGCTCCTGGCGGAGAACCTGACGAGCGCGCCCCAGGCCGCCCGCGCGGCGTACCGCCGCGCCCATGCGGGCGCGACGGCGCACTCCGACCCGCTGCTGCTGTCGTTCACTTGGCGCCATATGGCCGGACTCGCCCTGCGGGAAGGGGAGTTGGCGGAGGCGCGGCACGGTTTCGCGGAGTCGCTGCGGATCCGGGAGGAGCTGGGCTATCTCGTCGGCACCGCTCCGGCGCTGGTGTCCCTCGCCGACACCGAGACGGAGCCGGAGGCATCCCGGCTGCGGGAGGAGGCCCGGCGGTTGTTCCGGCTGCTCGGGGGCGTACCGACGTGGCTGTCCCGCCAGTTGGCTCCGCCGGTGCCGCCGGCTGCGACGGCTTGAGGGGGTGCGGGGTACTCGGCGCTGCCGCTGGGGCCGGGGCGTTCCGCAACCCGGCGGAGCGGGGTGCCGCTGCGCCCACCCGTGCACGCATGCCCGCAGCTGGGGCGGCGCGCATGCCCGCGGCGGGGGCAGAGCGCGCCCGCACCCGCGTACGGCGAGAAGGGGCCGTGTC
>NZ_WWIC01000185.1:0-223 GCF_009872555.1 Streptomyces sp. SID5643 | reverse complement strand
TTTAAGTCGCAGTTTTGTGGTTTTGCTGCGCAAAATATTCCACAAAACCGCAACTTAAAAACTGCCGCTTAGCTCGGCGTTAGGATTACAATATGAAGCAAGATTTTTCCATCTGGTTAAAATTTGAATCTTTACTTGCTGCTTGGATGGCCGCTTACCAAAGCCTCAATCTTATTTTTAAAAGTGGTCGGCAAGCAATTCCAGGCTTTCCATCAAGTGGGTT
>NZ_WWIC01000184.1:0-227 GCF_009872555.1 Streptomyces sp. SID5643 | reverse complement strand
GCTTCCTCGCCCTGGGCGGCGGCCGCGCGCTGGCGGGCCAGCAGGGACACCTGGAGGTAGGAGATCGGGTCCAGGTAGGCGTCGCGTACGGCGAAGGTCTGCTGGAGCACCGGGTTCGAGCCGAGGAGCTCGTCGGCGCCGGTGATGCGCAGGACCTCGCGGACGGTGAGTTCGTGCTCGGCCTCGATGCGGGCGAAGACGTGCTTGAGGTGGTCGGGCACGAGGGT
>NZ_WWIC01000183.1:0-1952 GCF_009872555.1 Streptomyces sp. SID5643 | reverse complement strand
CCCACCGGCACCGGCGACAGCCGCTCGTCCAGCACGTACAGCTGTGTGTTCGCCACCGGGCGCCCGATCGGAACGGACTCCCCGACCTCCTGTCCCGGTCGCACCTCGAACACGCTGCATCCGACGACCGCCTCAGTCGGTCCGTACTCGTTCACGACGACCGAGTCCGGCGACCGCTCCAACCACTCGCGGACGACGGCGCCCGGCAGTGCCTCACCACCCACCACCCAGGTGCGGGCGGAGGCCGTCGTGTGCTCGTCCGCGAGCATCTCGGACAGCACCGGCAGATGTGCGGGGACCACCTTGGCAAGCCCGAACTCATCGCTGGCGCGGATCAGTTCGGCCAGGCCTTCAGCACCGCCGACCGGACTGACGACGACGGCCGAGCCGGAGATCAGCGGCACGAGCACACTGGTCACGGTCAGGTCGAACGCGAGTGACGAGTGCAGGGGGGCGCCACCGGTCCCCTTCCCGTACGCGTCCGCCGCCCACGTCACATAGTTGGCCAGGCCTCCGTGGGTGACCGCCACGCCCTTCGGGCGTCCCGTCGAGCCCGAGGTGTAGATGACGTACGCCAGACCGTCCCGCTCCACCGCTACGCCGGGAGACGTCGCCGGAGCGGCCGCCAGCTGCGTCGCGGTCAGCGGATCGTCCAGCGCCACCAGGCGCCCACGGCCGGCGGGGAGTTCGTCGAGAATCTCCTCCGTCGTCAAGGTCAGCACCACACCGCTGTCGCGCAGCATGAAGCCGATCCGCTCCGCCGGATACTCCGGATCCATCGGCAGGTACGCCGCCCCGGCCTTCCACGCGGCCAGGATCGCGGCGACCGTATCGATCCCGCGTGGCAGGCACAGCCCCACGATCGACTCCGGGCCGACGCCCTGGCTCACCAGGAACTGGGCGATCCGGTTCGCGCGCTCGTCGAGTTCCGCGTAGGACGTCTCGACGCCCTCGGCGACGACCGCCACCGCGTCCGGCGTCCGCGGCGCCTGGGCTTCGAACAGTCCCGGCACCAGACCTGTCGGCAGCTCCCGTGCCGTGTCGTTCCACTCCATCACCATCTGGTGGCGCTCGGTCTCCCCGAGCACATCAAGGGCGCTCAGCGACAGGGTCGGATCAGCGGTCAGTACGTCCAGGGTCCGAGTCCAACGTCCGGCGATGCTTTCGGCGGTGCGCGCGTCGAACAGGTCGGCCGCCACGATCAACGAACCGCGCAGCCCTGCCGGCGCGCCCTCCGCGTCCCAGCTCTCCCCGACCCTCACCTCGACGTCGAACTTCGCCACCGCTGCCCCGGCGGGTATTCCCCCCGCCCGGGCGCCCGGCAGGTCGAGGACGGCCTGGGCGTTGTTCTGAAGGTCGAGCTGCACCTGGAACAGCGGGTGGCGGGCCATCGACCGGCTCGGAGCCAGCTCCTCCACCAGCTTCTCGAACGGCACCTCCTGATGCGCGAGCGCAGACAGACTCGTCTCCCGCACCCGCCCCAACAGCTCCCGGAACGTCGGATCACCCGCCAGATCCGTACGGATCACCAACGTGTTGATGAAGAAACCGACCAGGTCGTCCAGCGCCTCGTCCGTCCGCCCCGCGTTCGCCGAACCGATCGGAATGTCGGTCCCCGCCCCCAGCCGGGACAGCAGCATCGCCAGCGCCGCCTGCAACACCATGAACGTCGTCACACCCTCGGCACGCGCAACCTCCACCAGACGGGCATGCACCTCCGCCGGAACCTCCAACGGCACCCGATGACCCCGATGCGACGCCACCGACGGCCGCGTGTGGTCGAACGGCAACTCCAGCTCCTCCGGGGAACCGGACAATGTCTCACGCCAGTAGGCAACCTGACGCGAGATCACACTCCCGGGATCGTCCTCGTCACCGAGCAGCTCCCGCTGCCACAGCGCGTAATCCGCGTACTGCACCGGCAACGCCACCCACTCCGGAGCCCGGTTCTC
>NZ_WWIC01000182.1:0-408 GCF_009872555.1 Streptomyces sp. SID5643 | reverse complement strand
GCCGGGCTCGGCCGCCTGACCGGCCCCGGCCGCGGCTGCCTGAGCCTCGACCTGGCCGGCGCCCGTACCGACGGGGTCACCCGCTGGGGCCTCGGCGGCCTCGGCCGGTACCGGAGGTGTCGTGTGGCTGGTCTCCGCCGTCACGCCGGTCGCGACCGCTTGGGCCGGGCCCGTCGGTTCCGCTGCCGGCTCCGCTGCCGTCGGCACCGCCGCCGTCGGAACCGCCGCCGGAATAACCGTTTCCGCAGGCGCCGCCCCGGCGCTCACCGGGGCCTGGCTCGTGGCCGGCACGCCCCAGGGGGCGGCGGGCTGCGCGGGCATCTCGGCGGGCCGGTGGCCGTCGAGGTACTCGGGGCCCGCTGCGGCCGGCGCCGGCTGGCGCACGGGCGCGTCCGCCGGACCGCGGTC
>NZ_WWIC01000181.1:0-503 GCF_009872555.1 Streptomyces sp. SID5643 | reverse complement strand
CCCGGGAACCGGCACCCCATCCCCACGATCGCAATGGGCTCGTCGACCGGGGTGTCGGCGCGGACGACAGCCTGTTCCTGGGGCTGGCCCAAGAGCTTGTCGCGGAGGTAGTGAGCGGCGGTGAGGGGAGTCGGGCAGTCGTAGATCAGCGAGGTCGGGACGTGCAGTCCGGTCCGGGAACGGAGGTGGTTCTTGAGCTCGACACCGGTCAGCGATTCGACGCCCAGTTCCTTGAACGTTGCCTCCGCGCGTACTTCGGCGTGGGCGTCCAGTCCGAGGACGGTGACGACACCGTCGCGCACTTGACCGAGCAACCACTCGATCTGCTCGGTCACGGTCAACGTCGCAAGTTCTCGGCGGAGTTGCTCAGCGGGATCCATCGTGTCCGACGGCACTGCGGAGGCTTCGTCCGGCCGGCTGTCCAGCGTGAGCGCCGCCGATGCGGAGCCATCGGGTGCCCAGTAGCGCTGGCGTTGGAAGGGGTAGGTGGGCAGGTCGATGAC
>NZ_WWIC01000180.1:0-2331 GCF_009872555.1 Streptomyces sp. SID5643 | reverse complement strand
AAGCCCGCGACCGCCTCCGCGGTCCCGGCGGCGATCGCCGCGGTGGCGGCCGCCGCGTTCGCGATCCCGCTGTTCATGCCACGCGCCCCGAACGGCGGGAAGAGATGCGCCGCCTCACCGGCCGGCAGCACCCGCCGGTGCGGATCGGCCGGTCGGCGCCGAGACCCGGTCGGCCGGCGAACCGGTCCTCCGGGCCCGGGCCGGTCACACACAGCACGGCGGCGGTGTCCTCGGCCGGGAACGCGTGGCCGACCGAGGGCGGTTCGGGGTTGACCGGCACCGCCACGGCACCGAGGCGGGCGATGGCGGGGAACGCCGTCACCCAGGCCTGGGAATCCGGCAGCGCGAGCAGCACCCGGTCGCCGGGGCACACCCCGTGGCCGGGCGGCACGGTCGCGGCGCGGGCGGCGAGGTCGTGCACCTCACCGTGGGCCCAGGCCCGGTGCCCCTGATGGAGAGCGGGCCGCCCGCTCCACCCGCCGCTCGGCGAGTTCCGCCGGGTGGGCCGCGAGGTTCCCGGGTGCCTCGGCTTCCGCCGGGCTCAGCACGGCCTGCGGACTGGTCATCGTCTGACCTCCTCCGCCGCCCCGGCCCGCTGCCCCGGCGGGCCCTCCTGCCGCATCCGGTCGGCCGTGTGCCGGTGGAGGGCGCGCATCGGGGCCGCCGTCTTCAGCAGCATCTCCTCGTACTCGGCGTCCGGATCGGAGCCGAGCACGATCGCGGCGCCCGCACCCAGGTGCATCAGGCCGTCGGCGAGGACGGCGGTCCGGATCACGATGCTCAGGTCCGCGCCGCCACCGCAGCCGAAGTAGCCGAGGGCGCCGGAGTAGACGCCCCGGGCCTCGGTCTCCAGGGTGTCGATGATCTCCAGCGTGCGCAGCTTCGGCGCGCCGGTCATCGACGTGCCCGGGAAGCAGGCCCGCACGCAGTCCACCGCGTCCGTGCCCTCCCGCAGCCTGCCCCGCACGGTGGAGACCAACTGGTGCACGGTGGCACAGGTCTCCGTGGCCATCAGCTTGGAGACCCGCACGGTCCCGGTCCGGCAGACCTGCCCCAGGTCGTTGCGGAGCATGTCCACGATCATCAGGTTCTCGGCCCGGCACTTGGCGTCCGAGGCGAGCGCGTCCCGCAGCCGGGCGTCCTCCTCCGGCCCGTCGCCCCGGGGCGCGGTGCCCTTGACAGGCCGGGCCTCGACGGTGCCGTCCCGGCCGATCCGCAGGAACCGCTCGGGCGAGGAACCGGCCACCTCCAGCTCCCCGAACCTCAGGAACGCCGCGTACGGGGCCGGGTCGTCGCGGCGCAGCGTCCGGTAGAACGCCAGTGAGTCGGGCGGGGCGGGCAGCCGGGCGGCGTTCGTCAGGCAGACCTCGTAGCTGGTGCCGGACCGCAGCACCTGCCGGCACGCCTCGATGTCCGCGAGGTACGTCGCGCGGTCACGCACCAGCCAGGGCTCGGCCGCGCCGGGGTCGGCCGGCTCCGGCGGCCCGGGCAGCGGCGGGCGTTCCGTCGCCACGCAGGAGAGGCCGGCCAGCACGCCCTCCAGCCAGTCGGCGGCCTCCCGCGCGGCCTGCGGGGTGTCCTCCGCCAGGCACACGGCGTAGGTGAAGCCCTCCTCGTGGTCCACCGCGATCACCCGGTCGGCGAACAGCCACGCGGCGTCCGGGGTGGGGGAACGGTGCCGGTTGGCCGACCCGCAGTCGGCCTTCATCTCGTAGCCGAAGTAGCCCACGTAGCCACCGGTGAAGTCGAACGGCAGCCCGGTCGCGTCCACCCGGCGGTTGGTCAACTGCCGCTTGAGGTAGTCGAAGACACTCGCCCTCACCCGGCGCAGGGGACGCCCCGCCCGCCCGATCTCACACCGCCCGGCCCCGACGTCGTACCGCACGAACTCGGCGAGCGGCCCCTGGTCGTCCCCGAGGAACGAGAACCGTGACCGCCCCGGCGCGACCAGCGAACTGTCCAGCCAGAAGCTCCGCGGCGACCCCGCGAACATCCGGCTGAAGACCGCCTCGGCGTCGACGGCACCGCTGACCCTCCGGGTGTGCAGCCGGTACCCGACCCGACCGGGCCGACGGGGCCGGGGGATGGCGACGGAGTCCGGTGCGACCTTCCGTCCCGGGGCGGATGGTGCGGCGCACGCGCGCGTGGCCGGGGACCCCTGCCCCGGGACGGGTGCGGCCCCATGGGGCGCCGCGCCCTCACGGGGCAGCGTGGTAGCCGGTCCGTGGCCGCCGGGCACCGTGTCAGCCGGGCCCTCCCCGCCGGGCACCGTGTCAGCCGGGCCCTCCCCGCCGGGCACCGTGTCAGCCGGGCCCTCCCCGCCGGGCACCG
>NZ_WWIC01000179.1:0-7103 GCF_009872555.1 Streptomyces sp. SID5643 | reverse complement strand
CGCCCGGCGCGCTCGGTGGCCCGCCGCGGCCGGACCAGCAGCGCCAGCCCGCCCAGCAGACCGCCCGCGCTCGCACCGACCAGGCCCGTCACCCTGGCCGGGGCGGAGGACGGCTCGGTGGGCTTCACCGCCCGGGCGAACTGCTGGAGTTCCACGTGGGTGGACTGCTCGGCGTCACCGGCGTGCCGGGTCAGCGCGCGGGCCACGGCGTTGGCCATGTCGGCGGCGGCGTCCGGACGGGAGGAGGTGGCCGTGACCGCCACCATCGGCGCGTCCGGCGAGGTCGCCGTCCGCACGCTCTCCCGCAGCGTCTGCACGGGTACGCCGGCCCACACCTGGGCGTCCCCGAGCACCGCGAGCTGCGGGGCGACCCGGCCGTAGGCCTGGGCGAAACCGAGAGCGGTGGCGGTGTCGGACTTCTCCGTCGGCACGGCGACGACATAGCTGGTCGCCGTGTACGCCGGCGTCCTGACCAGGCCGTACGTGCCGCCGAGCAGACCGCCTGCGACGGCCCCGGCCGCCAGCAGGGACCAGGGAGGGAGAGCCCTGGTGAGGGCGGTGACCTGGCGGTGCTGCCTTGCGGGGGTGTCGGTCATGAGGTGCGGGCTTCCTGGAGGGAGGGGGGCAGGGGGCGGGCGACCGCGGCGGCGTACACGTCCATGAGCCGGGCGGCGCTGCGGGTGATGCAGTAGTGGCGGGCGGCCTCGGGTGCGGTGCGCGGGGCGGGGGCCTGCCGTCGTACGTCCGTCAGGGCGCGGGCGTAGGCGTCGGGTCCGCCGGTGACGCGCCGGGCGGCGGGCGCGGCGGACGGCGGCAGGTCCTCCAGCGCCGGGCAGGAGGCGTAGAGCACCGGCAGGCCGGACGCCAGGGCCTCCACGATCGCCAGGCCGAACGCCTCCTCCGGGGACGGCGAGGCGAGGACGTCCATCGCGGCGGTCAGCGACGGCAGGTCGGGGCCGGGCGTGCCGTCCGGGACGCAGGGGCGCTCGCCCGTGAACAGCACACGGTCGGCGACCCCGGCCGCACGGGCGGTGCGACGCAGCACGTCCTCCTCCGGTCCGCCGCCGACCAGCAGCAGCCGGTGGTCGGCGGGGAGTTGCGCCAGCGCCCGGACGAGCACGCCGAAGCGCTTGCCTGGGGTGAGGCGGCCGACGGCGCCGATGACGTAGGCGTCGTCCGGCAGGCCGAGCCGGCGGCGGGTCTCGTGACGGCGGGCCGCGTCGAAGCGGAAGCGGGCCACGTCGATCCCGTTGGGCACGACCTCGATCCGCGGCCCGGGCACGCCCCAGCGCTTCAGCCGCTCCGCGACCGTGGGCGACACGGCGACCGTCGTACGTCCGAGCCGCTCGCCCGCCAGGTACAGGGCGCGCACCCCGGTGTTCAGGGGGCGGCCCTCCATCTGCGAGTCGCCGAGGGAGTGCTCGGTGGCGACGACCGCCCGGACCCCCGCGAGACGCGCGGCGATCCGGCCGTAGAGGCAGGCCCGGTAGAGATGGGTGTGCACGAGCTGGTAGCCGCCCGAGCGGATGACCCGCACCAGGCGGGGCAGCGCGGCCAGGTCGCGGTTGCCGGCCATGCCGAGGTCGAGGACCCGCACCCCGTCGGCCGCCAGACCGGCGGCCACCGTGCCCGGGTTGGTCAGCGTCACCACGTCGCAGTCGAGGGGCAGGTGCCGCAGCAGCAGCCGCAGTTGCTGCTCGGCGCCACCCACCCCGAGGCCGGTGATGATGTGCAGGGCCTTCACCGCGGCTCCTCCACGGGTCGGCGGCGCAGCCGGTGCAGCCGGTACTTCAGGAACAGCCGCGCGGCGGTGTCGTTCTGGCCGATGTGCACCCGGGGGAGGGCGTGCGGACCACCGAGCGGGCCGGGGTCGATGGCGCAGGCGTACGCGTACCCGGCCTCCCGGACGGCGTCGACGGCCCGCCGGTCGAGCGTGCCGTACGGGTAGCAGAAGCCGGCGGGCTCGGCGCCGGTCAGCTCCGCCAGGACGGTCCTGCTGCCCCGGGCTTCCGACTTCAGCGTGACGTCGTCCGCCTTGGTCAGGTCGACGTGGGTGAGGCCGTGCGAGCCGATCTCGACGCCCTCGGCCGCGGCCTGCCGGACACCGTCGGCGGTCAGCAGCCGCTTGCGCGGGCCCAGCGGGTCCCAGGCGTTGTCGCCGCCGAGCCGGCCCGGCAGCACGAACAGGGTCGCGCCGCAGTCGTGCCGGCGCAGGACGGGCAGGGCCTCGGAGACGAAGTCGGCGTAACCGTCGTCGAAGGTCAGCCCGACCAGGTCACGGCCCTCGCCCCGGGCCCGGGCGGCGAGCAGCTCGGCCATGGACACGCCCCGCAGCCCGCGCCGCCCGAACCAGCCCAGCTGCCGGTCCAGCCGCTCGGGCGTGACCGTGATGCGGTAGGGGTCGTCCGTGGCGTCGCCGACGGAGTGGTACATCGCGATGAACGGGGCCGGACCGGGTCTGGTGCGGGTGCCGGTGTGCGGGGAGTCAACGGGAGCGGCCATGAGGGAGCCTTCGTGAGACGGAACGGAGGGATGCCAGCGCGGTGACGCAGCCCTGGTCGCCCAGGGCCCGGCCGAGCAGGAGGAAGACGGCGCCGATGGTGAGCGCGCCGGTGAGGAGGGAAGGGACGGGAGCGGAGGCCTGGCCGGCGGCCCAGACACCGGCGGGCGTCGCGACGGCCGCCGCCCCCACGGGCCTGCTCAGTTCGGCCAGTACGCGCCGGACGCGGACCGGGATGCTGCGCGGGCCCATGCCGGAGAGCAGCAGGGCGGCCGTGACGGTGATGCCCGCGGCGTTGGCCGCGGCGATGCCCATGACCCCCCAGGGGCCAACCGCTCCCACGCCGATCCCGCCGGTGACGGCGAGACCGACGGCCATCGCACCGAGCGGGTACCAGGTGACGCGCCCCGCCGAGAAGTACGAGCGGATCAGGGCGCCGACCAGGGTGTGCCCGAGCAGGCCCAGGGCGTACACGCGCATCACCCGGACCGTCGCCGCGGTGTCCTGGCCGGTGAACGCGCCCCGCTGGAAGAGCAGTTCGACGATCTGCGGGGCGCAGGCCACGACGACGGAGACACCGGCCAGCATCACGCACGCGGCCAGGGCCAGGTCCCGCTCGACCCGGTCGCGGGCCCGCTCGGTGTCCCCGTCGGCCAGGGCGCGCGCGACCACCGGGAAGGTGACCGTGCACAGCATCAGCGACAGGGTCATGGGGATCTGGGCGATCTTCTGCGCGTAGTTCAGGTGCGAGATGGCACCGGAGGGGAGCGTGGAGCCGAGGAACCGCTCGATCAGCACCTGGGACTGCCGGCACAGCGCGAACAGCAGCACGGCGGCGAGCAGGGCGACCCCCATGGGACGGTCACCGCTCTGCGCACCGGTGGATCCGGCCACGGTGGATCCGGCCCCCGGCCGGGCCCGCAGCAGCCGCCACAGCACGGGCAGTTGCGCGACGACCATCAGACAGCCGCCGACCGCCACCCCGGCCGCCGCCGCGCGCACGTCCCACCGACTGCCCAGGACGAGGACGCAGGTGATGATGCCGGTGTTGTAGACGACGTAGATGGCCGCCGGCGCCAGGAACCGGCGGTGGGCGCGCAGGGCCGCGCTGCAGTACCCGGCGAGGCCGAACGACAGCACGCAGGTGGCGGTGAGCCGCGTGCAGTCCACGGCGAGCGCGGGATCGGGCAGGCCCGGCGCGAGGACGCGCACGACCTGCGGGGCGAAGGCCGCCAGCAGCGCGGCGACGGCGGCGAAGGCCAGCGCGAGCCGGGGCAGCGTACCGGCGACCAGCGTGCGGACGGGGTCGCCGGGCACGCCCTGCGCCCGCCGGGCCAGGGCCACGCTGAACGCCGGGATCAGCGCGATGGCCAGCCCGTCCTCGATGAGCAGCGTGGCGGCGAACTCGGGCACGGTCCACGCCACGAGGAACGCGTCCGTCGCACTCCCGGCCCCGAACATCCGGGCCAGCGACTGATCCCGCACGAGCCCGAGCAGCGCCCCGGCGAAGGAGAGACCAGCGGTGATCGCAGTGGCCCGGGCGAGGAACCCCCGGGTGACGGGGGTGTCCGCGGGGGAGGGGCGGGGGGCGGCCGGCACAGGATCGGCAGCAGCAGCCCCTGGGAGGGCCGGGGGTTGGTGAGGGGTCGTGGTCGGGGGGAGTGCTGGGGTCTCGTGTGGGGGCGTGGCCGGAGGGATGGCCGCCGGGTCGTGCGGCGTGGTGGCCGGGGGGACGGTCGCAGGTTCGTGCGGGGTGGTGGCCGGGGGCGCGGTCGCAGGTGTGTGCGGGGGAGTGGCCGGAGGGCTGGCCGCCGGCTCGTGCGGGGGAGTGGCCTGGGGCACCGTCGTAGCTTCGTGCCGGGTCAGGGCCGGGGGGAGGGACGGAGGTTGGTGCGACGTCGCCGCGGGAATGGACAGAGGCTCGTGCGGGGTCATGGCCGGGGGCACGGTCGTCAGTGGGTGCCGGGTTGTGGCCGGGGACACGGTCACGGGTGCGTGCCGGGGCGTGGCCGCGGGGACGGCCGCGGGGACGGCCGCGGGTTCGTACGAGTCCGGGGCCGGGACCGGAGGGATGGCCGCAGGCCCGGGCGGGGCTGTGGCCGGAGGTACGGCCGCAGGTTCGTGCGAGTCAGCGACCGGAGGAACGGACGCAGGTTCGTGCGAGTCAGCGACCGGAGGTACGGCCGCAGGTTCGTGCGAGGCAGCGACCGGAGGAACGGACGCCGGCTCGTGCGGAGTCGTCGCTCGTGGAATGGCCGGAGGCGCGGCCCGGGGGATCGTCGGTCCGCCGCCCGGGTTCGTCTGTCGGGGCGTCACCGTCATCGCGTCGGGGCCTCCTTCGCCACAGGCCGGGCGGCCGGCCCGGGCCGGTCTCGGCCCGTCGTCTCCGGGGCGGCCGCGTCCGCCAGGCCCCACCACGCCGTCAGCCCGAAGCACATCGCCGTGAGGACGGTCGACGGGCCGCCGATGTCCGCGTAGGCGAAGTCCGTCAGCTGCCAGACCAGCAGGCCGCAGGCGACCAGACCGCAGTCGAGGCCGGGTGCGCGGGCCCGCCGGGTCCGCCACAGGGCGCGCACGGCGCACACGAGCAGGGCCAGCCAGCTGCCCGCCAGCGCCAGCAGCCCGATCAGCCCCTGCTCGGCCAGCACGAGCAGGTACATGTTGTGGGGGGAGAGCAGCGGCTGCTTGCGGAAGGCCGCGCCAGCGCCCTCCGTGTCGCTGCCCGCCGAGAGCGCCAACGAGGCGTGCGCGTCGCGGTGTTCGGGGAAGCCCTTCAGGCCCACGCCGGCCAGCGGATGCTCGCGCCACATCCCGGTCGCCGCCGCCCACATGGTGTACCGGTCGGTCACCGACTGGTCGGGCGCGTCGGCGACCTGCGTGATGCTGCTGATCCGCTCCTGCAACATCGCCGTACCGACGCCGAAGCCGCCCACCAGGATCACGCCCGCCGCGACCACCACGGCCCCGGCCGCGAGCGCCCGCCGCAGCCCGGCCAGCAGGAGCTGCACCGCGCACGTCACCGCCGTCGCGATCCACGCCCCGCGGCTGAACGACAGCGCGAGCGGCGCCAGCAGCACCAGCGCGCAGGCCAGGGCGACGACCCGCTGCCGCACCGGCGCACTGCCCAGCGCCAGCCCCACCGCGCACACCAGCCCGAGGGAGACGACCGTGGCCATCCCCATCACGTCCTGCGCCCCGAACGTGCCGACCGCCCGCACCGGCCGGCCCTGGTACGAGGCACCGGTCCCGGTCGCGTACTGGTGCACCCCGACCGCCCCCTGCCACACCGCAAGCCCCACGAACGACCAGGCCAGCAGCCGGAAGTCGCCCCGGTCCCGGACCAGCAGCAGCACGGCCGCCGGAACCAGCACGAAGACCTGGAGGTAGCGGCCGAGGCCGGTGAGCCCGTCGCCCGGCGACACCGCCCCCAGGGCGGCGACGGCGACGCCGAGCACCGGAAGCCCCAGCACCAGGGCCGCCGTGGGGGACAGGGGACGCCGCCGCTCCCGTGCGAGACGGACCACGCAGAACAGCACGGCCAGCGCAGACATCGCGTCGGCCGGTCCGGCACCGCCCTCGCCGCCCGGCCCCAGCGGCAGGGCGAGCAGGACCACGACGGCCGGCAGCGCGAGGACGGGCGCGGGGGCCCCGACCCGGGTCATCCGCTCAGCTCCCCGTCGGACGCACGAGCGCGGCCGCCGTGCGCAGCAGGATGCAGACGTCCTGCCACAGCGACCAGTCGTCGATGTACGCGTTGTCGAACCGGGCCCGGTCCTCGATCGAGGTGTCCCCGCGCAGCCCGTGCACCTGGGCGAGACCGGTGATGCCGGTCCGGACCCGGTGGCGGGCGGCGTAGCCCGGGTGGGTCTGACCGAACTGTGCGACGAAATAGGGGCGTTCCGGCCGCGGGCCGACCAGGCTCATGTCGCCCCGCAGGACGTTCCACAGCTGGAGCAGCTCGTCCAGGGAGGTGCGGCGCAGGAAGCGGCAGAACCACGGCATCTGGCGTTCGTCCGCCACGCTCCAGCGGGTCGCCGACTCGTGCGGGTCGGCCGGGCGGTGGGTGCGGAACTTCAGCAGCGTGAAGGGCCGACCGTGCCTGCCGATGCGCTCCTGCCGGAAGACGACCCCGGGCCCGCCGCTCAGCCGCAGCACCCCCGCGCACACCAGCAGCAGCGGGCTGACCAGGAGCAGCAGCGCTCCCGACACCACGACATCCAGCGCCCGCTTGCCCGTCCTGCCCCGCTGCTGCGTCCCGAGGTCCAGGCGACGGCAGGAGAACCCGGCGAGCCGGTCCCCGGCCCGGTACGACGGCACGTCCGGGTCGACCTCCCACACCGTGCAGCCCGACTCGGCCAGAGCCCGCAGCAGCGGCCCCTGTCCGGCCCGCAGGGAGGGGCGCACGGCCAGCACCTCGCGCACTCCGTTCTGGACGATCGCCCGCTGGACCTCCTCGCCCGTGGTCAGCACGGGCAGGCCCCCGCTGCCGTCCGGCTCGTCGGCGACGACGCCCACCGGCCGCACCCCGTCGCGCGGATGACGCAGCACGGCCGCGGCCACCCGCTGCGCGGTCGCGGCGGGCCCGACCACGAGCGCGGCCTGC
>NZ_WWIC01000178.1:0-4202 GCF_009872555.1 Streptomyces sp. SID5643 | reverse complement strand
GGCGTGGAAGAGGTACGTCTCCTGCGAGACGACGGCGATGCCCTGGCGCAGCGAGTCGAGCGCGTACTCGGTCGTGGGACGTCCGTCGAGGGTGATCCGGCCTTCCTGCGGGTCGTGGTGGCGCAGGAGCAGGGCGAGGAGTGTGGACTTACCGGCGCCGGAGGGGCCGACGATCGCGGTCGTCCGGCCCGCCTGGGCGGTGAACGAGACGCCGTCCAGAGCCGGGGCCGGTGCGCCGCCGTAGGTGAACCGGACGTCGTGGAAGCGCAGTTCGGGCGGAGTCCGCAGGTGTGCGGAGGCCGTTCCGGTGTCCTGGACCGCCGGTTCGGCCGTGCGCAGAGCCGCGAGGCCGTCGGCGGCCGAGGCCCCGAGGTATCCGGCGTGCCATTCGCGGGCGAGGTCGCGGACGGGGCGGAAGCACTCCGAGGCCAGCAGCAGCACCAGATACGTGCCGGTCGCCGTGGTGGATCCGGTGACGGCCGACCAGCACGCCAGGAGGGCCGCGGCGGCGGTGCCGCCCTGGATGGCGAGATCGGTGATGCCGGTGTCGACCAGGGACACGCGCAGTTTGGCGACGGTCGCGCGGTGCAGCGCCGCGGACCGCTCCTCAAGGCGGGCGCGGGTGCGACCGACCGCGCCTGCGGCGCGCAGGGCGGGCATGCCCTGGAGGGCCTCCAGGTAGTCGGCGCCCAGTCCTTCGTACGTGTCCCAGTGTTCTTTGCCTCGGGTGGCGAGGAGCCGGTCCCAGGCGCGTGGTCCGGCCAGGGCGAGGAGCAGGGCGGGGACGAGGCCGAGGAGGGCCCGGGGTTCGGTGGCGGCCAGGGCGGCGAGGACCAGGGGCGGCACCGTGAGGGTGACCAGGAGCTGGGGCAGGTAGCGGGAGACATAGGCGTCGACGCCCTCCACCCCGTCGACGAGGGTGGTGCGGACGGCTCCGGCCCGGGCCGTGTTCAGGTGTGCGGGCCCCAACCGGCCCAGGTGGGCCAGGAGTTCGTCCCGCAGGGCTACCCGGACCCGGGCTCCGGCACGGGTGGCGGTACGCCGCTGTCCCACGGTGAGCCCGGCGCGGGCGCCGACGACGGCGAGCACAGCGGCCAGCAGCCACGGGAGCCGGCCGGTGTCTCCGTGTGCCAGGCCGGCGAGAGCGAGGGCCAGCAGGGCGGCCTGCGCCAGGTGGGTGAGGGTGACGGCGCCCTGCAGGAGGGTGGCCGCGAGCAGGGGGCGCCGTGCGGGACGGGCGGCGCGGCGCAGCTCGGGGTGGACGATCACGTGGTGTTCTCCTCGTCGGCGTGGCGGGTGCCGAGGGCCAGTGCGTGGACGACCCAGTCCCGGCCCGGGGCGGCGCCGAGCGCGGCGCCGAGGTCCGCCTGCTGCCAGGACCCGACGGGCCGGGCGGCCAGCCCGTGGCGCCGGGCGGTGACATGGGCCAGGTGGACGGCGAAGCCGGCCCGCAGGTGGGCTCGGCGGATGTGCGGGGCGTCGGCGTCGGCGGGGCAGCCGACGGCGAGCAGGACGGCGCCCGCGTCCGCGATCCAGGCCTGGCCGGCGGCCCAGGCGGCGAGCGTCGGGCGTGCCTCTCCCGCCGCGTGACGCCGCAGGGTGGCGCCGTCGGCGGCCGGCTCCACCAGTCCGGGCCGTGGCGGGCCTACGGCGGCACACCAGCGCAGCTCACCGGCGCCTGCCCGCGCGGCGGTGGTGAGGACCGCCAGCAGTGCGTCCGGGGAGGGAGCGCCGGACAACGGCGGTGGGGCGCTGCGGCGCGCCAGCAGTTCCCCGGGTGCCGGCCGGCCCTCCGGCGGCTCCGCGATGCGCGCGCCGTCCCCCGGGTGCACCGGGCCCGGCCGCCCGGGCGGCGGGATGTGCACGGCGGCCAGTGGGCTCTCGGCGCGTCCGTCCAGCCGTACGTCGGCCTCGCTCACGCCGAGCGCGCGGGCCGCCAGGTGCAGCGCGGCGGCGGCGTGCCCGGTGTCGAGGAGCAGCAGGGGCAGGGCCCGGTGGCCGTAGTGGGAGACCGTGCGCCGTGCGGTGACCGAGAGTCGGGCCGTCACGCCCGGTGGCGTGCCGCCGGGTTGCCGGCCGAGGCGGTGCACGCGGTGGCGCAGCGGGTCGTAGCCGTAGCGTCCGGGCGGCAGGGAACAGCCGGCGCCGACGGTCAGTTCGGTGTCCACCGGGTGCAGGGCACCGGCGGACGGAGCGGGCCGCAGTCGGCCGGAGCGGCCCGAGGCCGCCAGGGAGAGGCGCAGCAGCGCCTGCACGTCGAGATCCTCCAGCCCGGCCTTCGGGAAGGCGGTCGGCGGGCCCGGCCAGGCCCGGACGGCTCCCCCGGCGGATGTGCCGGGGCCGGGGGTCGCCGGGGTGCGGGCGAGGGCGAGGGCGGCGACGAGGTCCGGGGGACGGTCCTCGCGTGCGTGTTCCACGGGGACGGCCCTCACATGTGCGGCGGAGGCGCCAGGGTGAAGTCCTCCGGCGCGCTCGGCGGGTCGGTGCGCCATCCGCGCGCGACGGCGGCCTCGGACAGACGTGGGCAGCCGAAGTAGCCGAAGGCCGCCGGCGCGTTGGGCAGGAGCCCCGAGACGAGGACCCTGGCGACGCGCAGGGTGGTCTCGGCGACGTCCTCGGTGGTGAGGTCGAAGGTCATGACCCGGTGTCCGCCCGCGCGCAGCGCGTTCTCCAGCCGTTCCCGGCTGCCGGGTTCGACCGCGTCGACGGACACGGTGCCGAGGGCCGGTGCGGTGAACCGTCCGGCCTCGGCGGCCATCCGCTCGTCCAGCCACACCTGCACGTGCGCGCCCAGGTCCCGGACGTGCTCGAACTGCTCGCCGCACGCGTCCAGATAGCGGCCGTCGGCCCGGTGCTCCAGGTAGAGCCCGCGGGCGAGCAGCCCCGCCTCGACGGCCTGGAAGACCCAGCCGTCGGAACCGGTCAGGCCCTGGGTGAAGACCCAGGTGTGGACGGCTTCGAGGACGGCCTTGCGGGCGGCTTCGGCCGGATCGTACTTGCAGGCGAAGCCGGCGGCGTACAGGCCGAGGCGCGGGTCGTGGACGAGGGCGGCCATGCAGGGGGCGAACTCCGAGTGCATCTCGACGATGTGGACGTCGAGGGCGGACCCGGCGAGGTCGTCGGCGAGGCCGGGCACGCTCGCGGGGTCGATGCCCCGGGCCGGGCCGTCCAGGTGCCACCACAGTTCCAGGGCGTCCCGTTCGACGATCTCCAGCAGGCCGCGTTCCACGGCGTCGTCGAGGCCCTGGCCGGTGGCGATGCCGGCATAGTTGAGGTGGTGGGTGCGGGGCAGCCGGCGCAGGTCGCCCTGGCGCCAGTTGAGGTGGGTGAGCGAGACGGGTGCCCAGACCTCGGCGGTGGTCCCGTCGGCGATGGCTTCCGTTCCGCGCGTCCACAGGGCCGGCGTGTCGGCGCTGAAGGGGCGGTAGGGGAACGTGTCCCGGGCGTACTGCCAGGGTGCGTAGGCGGGCAGGTCCCCGGGGCCGTACAGGCGCAGGCCCTTCTCGGCCAGTTCGGCGGCGGTGGCGCGCAGGGGGGTGTCGGGGTGGCCGGGTGGCGGCACGCGGTTGCCGCAGTACCGCTCCATGCCCTCGGCTATCGCGGCGGTGCGGGCCTGCTCGGGGTCGCCGAAGGTGGTGCCGAGGGAGACCCGGTCGGCCGGCCACAGTCCGAGTCTGCGGGCGTCGGATATCTCGGCCGTGAGGGCGGTGTAGCGGGGCGGTGTGCCTGGGGGGTGCTCGACGGGTTTGACCTTGCGGACGATGCCGCAGACGGGGTCGACGAGTGCTTCCAGCGGCAGCGCCGTCATCGCAGGATCTCCTCGGCGGGGTCGGTGGGGGTGGGACGGGACGGGAGCACGTGCAGAGTGAGGGCCACGGCGGCCGGGTCGACCTCGCGCCGGGAGGGGAGCAGCCGGTGGGCCGTCACCGGGTCGTCGCCGGTGTGGGGGTTGCGGGCGTGAGCCGGAAAGTGGTGGCCGGCGATCTCCAGGCGCAGCCGGGTGCCGGCTCGCAGCCGACGCGTGAGCCGGCCCAGACCGATGGTGAACTCGGCTGCGCGGCCGGCCGGTTCGGTTCGCCGGACGACGCCGACGGCGAGCCGTTCGGCGTGCCCGTCCGGGCCGAGCGCGACGAGCCGGGCGGCCCAGTCCGCGGACGGCGTGTGGGCGGTGGCCCGCAGCCGCGCGCCGACGGGGCCGACCA
>NZ_WWIC01000177.1:0-14214 GCF_009872555.1 Streptomyces sp. SID5643 | reverse complement strand
AACACCACGAGAGCGGAACAGTCAGGCGGAATAGGCCCGACCGTTCACAGCGTCCTCGCTGTGTTATTTCAAAGGAACCTCGACCATCGGTTGTCCGATGGACGGGGTATCAACATATCTGGCGTTGACTTTTGGCACGCTGTTGAGTTCTCAAGGAACGGTCGCTTCCTTTGTACTCACCCTCTCGGGCTTTCCTCCGGGCGCTTCCCTTCGGTCTTGCGTTTCCGACTCTATCAGATCTTTTCTCGATCCGATTTCCTCGGTGCTTTCCAGGTTCCCGCTTCCGCGTTTCCCTTTCCGGCGGTTCCGACTCTATCAGATCCTTTCGGGCCTGATCCCCGGTCAGCGGGGTTTGTCTTTGCGGCTGTTGGGCCGTTCCGACGAGTGAGACTTTAGCGGATTCCCCCGCTCCCGAGCCAATCGGGGGCCGCGTCCTTTCGAACGGGGATTCCTCATTCCGTAAATACGCATACCAATGAAACGACGACAGACGTGCTGCACGTCGAATAGTGGTGGGTACTTGCGGATTGGCTGCCCGGGGACCGACCGGAGTCGGCGCTCACGTCGGGCAACTCGGAGAACACTACGGATGGGGGTAGGGCGTGTCAACTCGGGGGCGGGCCGCGCTGCGGCGGCGTAGTCTGGGCCGCATGACTACGCGTACGTGCACCGGACTGTGGCGGGCCGCCTGACGGCGGCCGCCCTCACGTACGTACTCAACGGCCGCCGCTTCGGCGGCCGTTTTCGTTTCCTCTCCCGGCACCACGGAGGGGCGGCCGCCCGGGGCGGCGGTCCCGACCAGGAGGTGGAGGAGAGATGACACGGGTCTTCAGTGGGGTCAAGCCGACCGGGCATCTGACGCTGGGGAACTACCTGGGCGCCATGCGGCGGTGGGCCGCGGTCGACCAGCACGAGGCCGACGCCCTGTTCTGCGTCGTCGATCTGCACGCCCTGACCGTCGACCACGATCCCGCGCGGGTGCGCAGGCTGAGCCGGCAGTCGGCGACGCTGCTGCTGGCGGCGGGGCTGGATCCGGAGCTCTGCACGGTGTTCGTGCAGAGCCATGTGGACGAGCACGCCCGGCTGTCGTACGTACTGGAGTGCGTGGCCACCGACGGTGAGATGCGCAGGATGATCCAGTACAAGGAGAAGGCCGCGCGGGAGCAGCGGCGGGGCGGGAGTGTGCGGCTGTCGCTGCTGACGTACCCCGTGCTGATGGCGGCGGACATCCTGGCGTACGGGGCAGGGGAGGTGCCGGTCGGGGACGATCAGCGCCAGCACGTGGAACTGGCGCGGGATCTCGCCGTGCGGTTCAACCAGCGGTACGGGCACACGTTCGTGGTGCCGCGGGCGACGCGGCCGGGGGTCGCGGCCCGGGTGATGAACTTGCAGGATCCGGCGTCGAAGATGGGCAAGAGCGACGACGTCGGGCCGGGGATCGTCTATCTGCTGGACGAGCCGGACGTGGTGCGCAAGAAGGTCATGCGGGCCGTGACCGACAGCGGGCGGGAGGTCGTGTACGACCGGGAGGCCCGGCCGGGGCTCGCCAATCTGCTGGAGATCCTCGCGGCGTGCACGAGTGGGGAGCCCGAGCTGTTGAGTGGTGAGTACACGTCGTACGGGGACCTGAAGAAGGACACCGCGGAGGCCGTGGTCGAGGTGCTCCGGCCCTTGCAGGTGAGGCACAAGGAGTTGTGTACCGATCCCGCGTATGTGGAGGGGGTGCTGCGGGACGGGGCCGAGCGGGCTCGGGGGATGGCCCGGCCGACGGTGGATGCCGCGTACCGGGCCATCGGCCTGCTGCCGGCCGTGGCGGAGAAGGAGCCGGCCCGGACCGGGGTGTGACGTGGCTGCGGGGGCGGGCGCCGGGCCCGCCCCCGGGGGTCAGCTGTTGTTGCCGGAGGCCAGGGCGCGGCTGCGGTCCCGGGCGGCTTCCAGGGCGGCGATGAGGGCGGCCCGTACGCCGTGGTTCTCCAGTTCGCGGATGGCGTTGATCGTCGTGCCGGCGGGGGACGTGACGTTCTCGCGGAGCTTGACGGGGTGTTCGCCGCTGTCGCGGAGCATCGTCGCGGCGCCGATGGCGGACTGGACGATGAGGTCGTGGGCCTTGTCGCGGGGCAGGCCGAGGAGGATGCCGGCGTCGGTCATGGCTTCGACCAGGTAGAAGAAGTAGGCCGGGCCGGAGCCGGAGAGGGCGGTGCAGGCGTCCTGCTGGGACTCGGGGACGCGGAGCGTCTTGCCGACGGCGCCGAAGATCTCCTCGGTGTGGGCGAGGTGGTCGGCGGTGGCGTGGGTGCCGGCGGAGATGACGGACATGGCCTCGTCGACCAGGGCCGGGGTGTTCGTCATGACGCGGACGACCGGGGTGCCGGGGGCGAGGCGCTCCTCGAAGTAGGCCGTGGGGATGCCCGCTGCGCCGCTGATGACCAGGCGGTCGGCGGGGACATGCGGGGCCAGTTCGTCGAGGAGGGTGCCCATGTCCTGCGGTTTCACCGTGAGGATCAGGGTGTCGGCGGTCTTGGCGGCTTCGGCGTTGGTGACCGGGGTGACGCCGTAGCGGGTGCGGAGCTCTTCGGCTCGTTCCTGGCGGCGGGCCGTGACCAGGAGGTCGGACGGGGTCCAGCCGGCGCGGATCACTCCGCTGAGCAGGGCTTCGCCGATCTTGCCGGTGCCGAGGACTGCGACTTTCTGGGTCATGGCGCGGGATGCCTCCGAAGGGTGCGTCGTCCGGGGTCCATCCTCGCACCGGGGAGTGGGGGAACGGCCCGGGTGTCCGCTGGGCGGGATGTCGCGCCGGGCCGGCTACGCCGTCCGGCGCCTGAGGGTCGCCGCGCCGAGGGTCAGGACCAGGAGTGCGCAGCCCGCGACGATGAGGACGTCCCGGACGAACGTGGCCGTCATGTCCGTGTGGCGCAGGACCTCGTTCATGCCGTCGACGGCGTAGGACATGGGCAGGACGTCCGATACGGCCTCCAGGGCGGGGTGCATCTCGTCGCGCGGGGTGAACAGGCCGCACAGGAGGAGCTGGGGAAAGATCACCGCCGGCATGAACTGGACCGCCTGGAATTCGGAGGCGGCGAAGGCCGAGACGAACAGGCCGAGGGCCGTGCCGAGGAGGGCGTCGAGGAGGGCCACCAGAAGGAGGAGCCAGGGGCTGCCGGTGACGTCGAGGCCGAGGAACCAGAGGGCGAGGCCCGTGGCCAGGGCGGACTGGATGATCGCGAAGGTGCCGAAGGCGAGGGCGTAGCCGGCGATGAAGTCGCCCTTGCCCAGCGGCATGGCGAGGAGGCGTTCGAGGGTGCCGGAGGTGCGTTCGCGCAGGGTGGCGATGGACGTCACCAGGAACATGGTGATCAGGGGGAAGATCCCGAGGAGGGAGGCGCCGATGCTGTCGAAGGTGCGGGGGCTGCCGTCGAAGACGTAGCGCAACAGGAACAGCATCACGCAGGGGACGAGGATCATCAGCGCGATGGTGCGGGGGTCGTGGGTGAGCTGGCGCAGGACCCGGGCGGCGGTGGCGGTGGTGCGGGAGGCGTTCAGGGCCCTCGGTGGGGTGGCTGTCCTGGTCGGGGTGGTGGTCATCGAGTCGTCCCCTTCGTGCTTGCTGCTGCTTTCGCCTCGTCCACCAGGTGCAGGAAGGCCTCCTCGACTGTGGCGGCGCCGGTGCGGGTGCGCAGGGCGTCGGGGGTGTCGTCGGCGAGGAGCCGCCCCTCGCGCATGAGGAGGAGGCGGTGGCAGCGCTCGGCCTCGTCCATGACGTGGGAGGAGACGAGGAGGGTGGCGCCGCGGTCGGTCGCAATGTCGTGGAAGAGGTTCCACAGGTCGCGGCGCAGCACGGGGTCGAGTCCGACGGTCGGTTCGTCGAGGACCAGGAGCTCGGGGGCGCCGAGGAGGGCGACGGCGAGGGAGACGCGGCTGCGCTGGCCGCCGGAGAGGTTGCCCGCGAGGGCGTCGGCGTGGCTGGTGAGGTCGACGTCGGCTACGGCGCGGGTGACGTCGGCGTCGCGGCGGTCGGCTGCGGCGCGTCCCGGGTCGAGGATCGCGGCGAAGTAGTCGAGGTTCTGGCGGACGGTCAGGTCGTCGTAGACGGAGGGGGCCTGGGTGACGTAGCCGATGCGGGTGCGCAGGGCTGGGTGGCCGGCGGGGTGGCCGAGGACGTCGAGGGTGCCGGTGACCTTGGCCTGGGTGCCGACGAGGGCGCGCATGAGGGTCGACTTGCCGCAGCCGGAGGGGCCGAGGAGGCCGGTGATCCGGCCTCGGGGGACGGTGAAGCCGAGGTCGCGCAGGACGGTGCGGGTGCCGCGGGTGACGGTGAGGTGCTCGGCGTGGACGGCTGTGGCGTGCGGGTCCGGGAGGGGGCCGGGGGTGGGGGCCGGGCCTGGGCGCGGCGAGCCGGGAGCATTATTCATCATGTGATGAATAATGCTCCCGGCTGGGAGACGCGTCAAGCGGCCGGGGTGAGGGGGTGTGCGTCAGGCCGGGGCCTCTGCCAGGAGGAGGACGACCTCGTAGACCTCCTCCACGACGCCGTCCGGGAAGACCCGGAGGAGGTGCTCGCGCTCCGCGGCCAGGAACGGTGCGGTGCGTTCCGGGCCGTCGACGAGGAAGACGGAGTGGCTGCCGATGTTGGCGAGGTGGGTGTCGACCGGGACGCGGCGGCTCCAGCGGACCGTGCGGCGGGTGAAGTCGAGGCGGCCGCTGGGGTCGGCCGTGCCGTGGCCGGCGTTGCGCTTCTCGGCGGAGACGTCGATGCCGAGGTGACGGCTCACGCGGTCGGCGGCTTCGGCGATCCAGGGGACGTCGAGGGCGTCGGTGTTCCACCACAGGGCCAGGGCTCCGCCGGGGCGCAGGACGCGCAGGGCTTCCGGGACGGCGCGGGCGGGGTCGGTCCAGTGCCAGGCCTGGGCGTAGGTGACGAGGTCGACGGAGGTGTCGGAGAGGGGGAGGTCGTCACCCGTGCCACGGATGACCGGGATGCCGGGCAGGGTGCGGCGGAACTGGGCCGCCATGCCGTCACCGGGTTCCACGGCGATGACGTCCGCGCCCCGTGCGTGCAGGAGGGCGGTGGCGATGCCGGTGCCCGCGCCGACGTCCGCGACGCGGGCGCCGGTCAGGGGGCGGCCGGTCAGCTCCTCGATCGCGTCGAAGAGGGCCGGGGGGTAGGAGGGACGGTTGGCGGCGTACTGGGCCGCGGCGGCGTTGAAGGAGTGGGCTCGGGCGGGCTCGGCGGTGGGGTGTGCGGCCGGGGGGCCGGGGGTGGGGTCGGCTCCGGTGGGGTGGTGGGCGGACGCAGGCGTGGTCATACCGCCATGGTGGCGGGGGGCGGGGTGGGGTGCGGTGAGAGACGGGTGAGATCGGGTCAAGACTCTGGGCGGTGCGACGGCGGGCCTCAGTGGCGGGTGAGGTGCGTGAGGGTGACGCCGTTGGGGAAGGCGGTGCGCTCGGCGACGTCGAAGACGGTGGGGTCGAACACACCGTCGAAGGCCGGGATTCCGGCGCCCGCGACCACCGGGTAGTGCTTGACCACCAGGTCGTCGATCTCGGACAGGAGGGCGCCGGCGAGCCTGCCGCCGCCGCAGAGCCAGATGTTCAGGCCGGAGTCCTGCTCCCGCTTCAGTTCCCGGACGAGGGCGAGCGGGTCGCCCGGCACGACGGTGACGGCCGGGTCGGCGCCGTGCCCCGGCGTGCTGGACACCACGTACTGGCGCAGGTGTGCGTAGGGGCTGGTGATCCCCTGGTCCAGGGGGCCGCGGTAGGTGCCGGCGCCCATGACGACGGTGTCGAAGGACCGGTTGGGTGTGTCGGCGAGGCCGGCGGCGGCGCGGTAGGCGGTCGGGACGGTCTCGGGGTACAGGGTGTTGACCCGGGCGCTGTAGGCGGCACTCTGCTGTTCGGTACCGGCGGGGAAGAAGTCGTACTCGCCCTCAGGGCCCGCGATGCGGCCGTCGAGCGTGACTGCGATGTAGTACACGAGCTTTCGCACAGGAGACTCCAGTCATAGTACTCTCTTTGAAGTGGTTTGAAAGTAGTACTACAACTGGAGTGGTGTCAATGGTGAGACGGAACGACCAGCGCCGCGCCGCCCTCGTCGACGCGGCGATCGAGGTGCTGGCCAGGGAAGGCGCACGGGGTCTGACGTTCCGGGCGGTGGACGCCGAGGCCGCCGTACCGGTCGGGACCGCCTCGAACTACTTCGCCAGCCGGGACGACCTGTTCACCCAGGCCGGCGCCCGGGTCTACGAACGGCTGCAGCCCGACGAGGCGACGATCGCGCGCCAGCGGGCGGCGGGCCGCGACCGGGAGACGTACACGGCGCTGATGCGGGAACTGGTCGGCCGCGTCGCCGGTTTCCGCACCGGCTACCTGGCCCTGCTCGAACTGCGCCTGGAGGCCACCCGCCGACCGGACCTGCGCAAGGTCCTCACCGAGCGGGTCCGCGCCGACGTCGATGCCAACGTCGCCTACCACGAGGCCTCCGGGCTCCCCGGCGACGCCCTGGCCGTCAAGCTGCTGATGCTGACCCTGAACTGGCTGATCGTCGAGCAGCTCACCCTGCCGGACGTCTTCACCGAGGCCGAGCGCGAACAGCTGGTCACGGCGGCGGTCGAACGCATCGTGACGGCCGAGCAGGCGGCCGAGTAGGCGGCCGGGCTACCCCCGGCGGCGGTTCTCCGGGTTGCCCGAGCGGCGGGTCGTGCGCTTCTCGTACTGCCTGCGGGCCTCTTCGTACTCCTGGCGGTGCAGCTTCTCGCCGGGGGCCTCGGTGAGGGAGCGGAAGAAGTAGGCGAGCAGGGAGCCGACGAAGCCGACGGTCAGGAGGCCGCGCAGGGACGCCTGGCGGTCGGGGTCGGGGCGGCGGGAGTAGCCGTCCCAGGTGTGGCGGAAGGCCAGGGCGCTGCAGATCGCGAACATCGCGACCATGAGGACCGTGACGAAGTCACCGATCGCGGCGATCTGGAGGCCCTGGTAGGCGAGGCGGAGCACGAGGCAGGCTGCGAGCGCGGCGGCCAGGGAGCCGACGGCCGCGGCGATGCGGCGGGCGGCGTAGCCGTGGCCGTGGTCGACCCACGTGGTGCCGAAGAGCCGGATCGGCTCCGGGCGGGGGCCGGTGGAGCCCGCGGGTGTCCTGGGGGTGCCGGTGTCGTCGCTCACGCGTCGATTATGGCTCCGGGGTCACCGCGGGCTCCGGGCGGCTCAGCCGCAGCGGCCGTCGCTGCCGGTGTTACGGGTGCGTCGTGGTGACCGGATCAGGAGCAGCGCGGGCGGATGTAGCCGTCGCTGCCCGTGTTCACGTAGGCGTCCGAGACGTACTGGCCGTTGTTGATGTTGTCCCAGATGTTCGTCGTGCCGTACGGGCCCGTCACCGTGGTGCCCGGCGACTGGCAGTAGATCGGGACCTTCGCCCCTTCGGACAGGACCCGGACGACCGTGTAGTTGGTGCCGGGGCCGCTGCGGACGTTGACACGGACGCCCGGGGCGACCGAGTAGTAGCGCACTGCCGTGGCGGCGACCGCTTCCGTCACCTGGCCGCCCACCGTCTCTTCGACGCGATCGACAGACATGGAAAAACCTCCCCCGTTGAACCCCATGACCGGCATGGGGCCCCGTTGATTCCCCTGAATCACGCCATGAAACACATGTGCGCAACTCGCACGCGGAGACTAGCAAGCCGCCTCTGCCCCGAACGACTCATCGACTAGGCTCCCTGCGTCGCGCGCGCGGACGAACAGCACGGGGGTGGTTCCATGGCGCCGCAGAGCAGCACCGGGGCGGGCGCGGAAGCGGAACATCCCGAATACGCCGGTCACTACCGGCTGGAGACGACTCTCGGATCCGGGGGCATGGGCATCGTGCATCTCGCGCGGAGCACCTCGGGGATGAGGCTCGCGGTGAAGGTCGTGCACGCCCAGTTCGCCAGGGATCCCGAGTTCAGGGGGCGGTTCCGGCAGGAGGTGGCGGCCGCCCGGAAGGTCAGCGGTGCCTTCACCGCGTCCGTCGTCGACGCCGACTCCGAGGCCGAACGGCCCTGGATGGCCACCTTGTTCATCCCCGGGCCGACCCTGTCCGACCATGTGAAGCGGAACGGGCCCATGAGCCCCGCCGAGGTGCGCCGTCTGATGGCCGGACTGGCCGAGGCGCTGCGCGACATCCACCGGGTCGGCGTGGTGCACCGGGACCTCAAGCCCAGCAACGTGCTCCTCGCCGAGGACGGGCCCAAGGTCATCGACTTCGGGATCTCCCGGCCGAAGGACAGCGAACTGCGGACCGAGACCGGCAAGTTGATAGGGACCCCGCCGTTCATGGCGCCGGAGCAGTTCCGGCGCCCCCGGGAGGTGGGGCCCGCCGCCGACGTCTTCGCGCTCGGGTCGGTGATGGTGCACGCGGCCACGGGCCGGGGGCCGTTCGACTCGGACAGCCCCTACGTCGTCGCCTATCAGGTCGTCCATGACGAGCCGGATCTGACCGGGGTGCCGGAGAGCCTCGCGCCGCTCGTGGCGCGGTGTCTCGCCAAGGAGCCCGAGGACCGGCCGACGCCGGACGAGTTGATGCGGGAGCTGCGGTCGGTCGCGGCCTCGTACGACACGCAGGTCTTCATACCGCGGCAGCGGACCGAGGAGGAAGAGGAGGAGGCCGGGCCCGAAGCGCCGGCGGCGCAGGTGCCCGCGCGCGAGCGCTCCGGCCGGCTGCGCAAGCGGGGGGCCGTGGTGGCCGGGGCGCTCGGGTTGGCCGTCGCCGCTGTGCTGGCGACGGTGGGTCCGCCCGGCGCGGATTCGCCGCGGGGGGTCGCCTCGCCGCGGACCACGACCGCCGCGTTCTCGGGGTGGGTGGCGGAGCCGCTCGACGGCCGGAGCATGCCGCAGTGCTCCTACGCCGCGCCCGCTCTGGTGTGTGCGCAGGACGGGCTGGTGTTCGCGCGCGACGGCCTGAACGGGCGGCTGCTGTGGCGGCAGGCGTTGAAGGGGGCTGCCGCGAGCGGGCCGCCGGCCGGGGCGCCGGTCGTGGCGGGAGGCAGAGTGCTCGGCGGACTCGGCCAGGGGCGGGAGGTGACGGCCGTCGAGCCGGCCTCGGGCGAGGCATCCCGGCAGGAGCTGCCGGCGTACGGCGGTCTGCGGGCCGTGGGGGACATGGTGCTGCTGACCGCGCCCGACGGCACGGTCAGCGGCGTGGAGGCCGCCTCGGGCCGGGTGCGGTGGAACCGTCGGGTGCCCGGGCAGGACGTGCCGTACTTCGCCTCGTTCCCCGGTGATCGGCTGGCGTACGCGGTGGGCGTGTCCGGCGACGGAAACCGGACGCGGGTCACGGCGGTGGATCCGCAAACCGGTGAGGTGAGCTGGCAGGCGCGGCTCGACGGGAACCTGGAGGCCGTCGGCACGACGGACGGGTCGTTCGTGGCGGTCGCCGTCGACGCCGTGCGCGGGGAGGCCGGGGCCGTCGTGCGCTACGACCCCCGCAGCCGTACGACCGTGCGGGTGCCGCTGCGCGTCCCCCTGGCGCAGGTCCAGGGCAGTGTGCGCGGGGACGTCGTGCATCTCATGGCGGCAGGCGGGGCGTTGACGGCCGTCGCTCTGAAGGCGCGCGAGCAGCTGTGGAGTCTGGAGACGGGAGTCGCGCGGGCGTCCACACCGGCGGCCGACGGCCGCCATGTGTACGTGAGCGCGCCCGACGGCCGGCTGCTCGCCGTCGACGCCCGGCGGGGCAAGCTCGTGGGGCAGACGCCGGTGCGGCTGGGTGAGCGGTCCGACCGGGTTCCGGCGTCCCTCCCCGAGCCGGTGGTGGTGGGCGACCGGGTCTACGGCGGTGCGCCGGACGGGACGGTGTTCGCCGTCAACGGCCGCGATCCGGCCGCTTGGTGAGCGAACGCGCCGAGGGCCGCCCCCGGCGGGAGACGGCCCTCGGCGCGTGTACGGATCAGCCCAGCTTCGACACGTCCCGGACCGCGCCCTTGTCCGCGCTGGTCGCCATCGCCGCGTAGGCCCGCAGCGCCGCCGAGACCTTCCGGTCGCGGTTCTTCGGGGCGTACACGCCGTTCAGCGCCTGATCGCGGCGGGCCAGCTCGGCGTCGTCCACCAGCAGCTCGATGGAGCGGTTCGGGATGTCGATGCGGACGCGGTCGCCGTCCTCGACCAGCGCGATGGTGCCGCCCGCCGCCGCCTCGGGCGAGGCGTGGCCGATGGACAGGCCGGAGGTGCCGCCGGAGAAGCGGCCGTCGGTGACCAGCGCGCAGGTCTTCCCCAGGCCCCGGCCCTTGAGGTACGAGGTCGGGTAGAGCATCTCCTGCATGCCGGGGCCGCCCTTGGGGCCCTCGTAGCGGATGACGACGACGTCGCCGTCCTTGACCTGCTGGGTGAGGATCTTCTGGACGGCCTCCTCCTGCGACTCGCAGACCACCGCCGGGCCCTCGAAGGTCCAGATGGACTCGTCGACACCGGCCGTCTTCACCACACAGCCGTCGACCGCCAGGTTCCCCTTGAGGACCGCGAGGCCGCCGTCCTTGGAGTAGGCGTGCTCGGCGGAGCGGATGCAGCCGCCCTCCGCGTCCTCGTCCAGGGCCTCCCAGCGCTCGGACTGGGAGAAGGCCTCGGCGGAGCGGACGCAGCCGGGGGCCGCGTGCCACAGCTCGACCGCCTCGGCGGACGGGGAGCCGCCGCGCACGTCCCAGGTCTTCAGCCAGTCGGCGAGGGAGGGGCTGTGCACCGAGTGCACGTCCTCGTTGAGCAGGCCCGCGCGGTGCAGCTCGCCGAGCAGGGCGGGGATGCCGCCGGCGCGGTGCACGTCCTCCATGTAGTACGTGCGGTCCTTGGCGACGTTCGGGGCGACCTTGGCCAGGCACGGCACGCGGCGCGAGACCGCGTTGATCTCGTCGAGGCCGAAGGGGACGCCCGCCTCCTGGGCGGCGGCCAGCAGGTGCAGGATCGTGTTGGTCGAGCCGCCCATGGCGATGTCGAGCGCCATGGCGTTCTCGAAGGCGGCGAAGGAGGCCACGCTGCGGGGCAGGACCGTCTCGTCGTCCTGCTCGTAGTAGCGGCGGGTGATGTCCATGACCGTGTTGGCCGCGTTCACGTACAGCTGCTTGCGGGCCGTGTGGGTGGCCAGGACCGAGCCGTTGCCCGGGAGGGACAGGCCGATCGCCTCGGTCAGGCAGTTCATCGAGTTGGCGGTGAACATGCCGGAACAGGAGCCGCAGGTCGGGCAGGCGTTCTCCTCGATGCGGAGGATGTCCTCGTCCGAGATCTTGTCGTTCACGGCGTCGGAGATCGCGTCGACCAGGTCGAGGGTGCGGACCGTGCCGTCGACGAGCGTGGCGCGGCCGGACTCCATGGGGCCGCCGGAGACGAAGACCGTCGGGATGTTCAGCCGCAGGGCGGCGTTCAGCATGCCCGGGGTGATCTTGTCGCAGTTGGAGATGCAGATCAGGGCGTCGGCGCAGTGCGCTTCGACCATGTACTCCACGCTGTCCGCGATCAGGTCGCGGGAGGGCAGGGAGTACAGCATGCCGCCGTGGCCCATGGCGATGCCGTCGTCGACGGCGATGGTGTTGAACTCGCGCGGGATGCCGCCGGCGGCGACGACCGCCTCGCTGACGATCCGGCCGACCGGCGCCAGGTGCGTGTGGCCGGGCACGAACTCGGTGAAGCTGTTGGCGACCGCGATGATCGGCTTGCGGCCGATGTCCCCGCCCGGTACACCGGAGGCGCGCATAAGGGCGCGGGCGCCCGCCATGTTGCGGCCGTGGGTGACTGTGCGGGACCTCAGCTCGGGCATCGTCGCTCGCTCCTTCAGAGACGGCGTCAGAGAGTTCGGAGATTTCTGACTGCTACCGAGCGTACGCCGGTCATCCAGTGGGCGGGACGCACTGTCCGGAATGCGGGACGGCTGTCTCGGACGACGGCACCCGCAGGCCTTACGGATCGGTCAGGTGTCCCTGTACGACGGGTGCGAGCCGCGCGATGACCTGCTCCGGGTCCGCCGAGGCCAGCGGCTCGATCTTGAGGACGTACCGCAGGATCGCGGTGCCCACGAGCTGGGCCGCGGCGAGCTCGGCCCGCAGCTCGGCGTCCGGCTGCTCCAGCCGTACGGCTATGCGGCGCAGCACCTGGGTGGCGATGATCCGCCGGAAGACGGCGGCCGCGGTGTCGTTGGTCAGGGCGGACCGGACGACGGCGAGCAGCGGCGCGCGGGTCGCCGGGTTCTCCCAGACACCGAAGAAGAAGCGGGCCAGACGCTCCCCCACGCCGTCGAGCGGGCCCTCCTCGATGGCTCTCGGCGCTTGCAGGGCCGGTCCGAAGGACTGGGTGATCGCCGCCTCGAAGACTTGTTCCTTCGTCCCGAAGTAGTGGTGCACGAGCGCCGAGTCGACTCCGGCGGACTTGGCGATGCCCCGCACGGAGGTCTTCTCGTAACCGCGCTCGGAGAACTCGTCGCGGGCGGCGGTCAGGATGCGGTCGCGGGTGCCGGCCGACTCCGTGCGCGGCGGGCGGCCGCGGCGGCGGGCGGTGGTACCGGACCCGCCGTCGGCCGGGGCGCCGCCGTTCATCGCCGCGGCACCTTCGCCGCCGAGGCCAGATGCAGGCGGGTGAAGGCCAGGGCCTCCGCCAGGTCGGCCTCGCGCTCGGCGCTCGACATCGCGCGGCGGGTGTTGACCTCGATGACGACGTGGCCGTCGAAGCCGGTCAGGGCGAGCCGCTCCAGCACCTCGGCACAGGGCTGCGTGCCGCGGCCCGGCACCAGGTGCTCGTCCTTGGCGGAACCCCGGCCGTCGGCGAGGTGGACGTGGCCGAGACGGTCCCCCATGCGGTCGACCATGTCCAGCGCGTCGGAGCGGGCCGTCGCCGTGTGGCTGAGGTCGATCGTGAAGTGCCGGTAGTCGTCCTTGGTGACGTCCCAGTCGGGGGCGTACGCGAGCATTTCGCGGTCGCGGTAGCGCCAGGGGTACATGTTCTCGACGGCGAACCGTACGTCCGTCTCGTTCGCCATGCGCCAGATGCCGGAGACGAAGTCCCGGGCGTACTGGCGCTGCCAGCGGAACGGGGGGTGGACGACGACGGTGCTCGCGTCGAGCTTCTCGGCCGCCGCGCGGGCCCGCTGGAGCTTGGTCCACGGGTCGGTGGACCACACGCGCTGCGTGATGAGCAGGCAGGGGGCGTGGACGGCGAGGATCGGGATCCGGTGGTAGTCGCTGAGTCTGCGCAGGGCCTCGATGTCCTGGCTGACCGGGTCGGTCCAGACCATGACCTCGACTCCGTCGTAGCCGAGGCGCGCGGCGATCTCGAAGGCCGTGGCCGTCGACTCCGGGTAGACCGAGGCCGTCGACAGGGCGACCTTCGCGTCCGGGATCTTTACGGCTGGCTCTGCCATGCAGGACAGATTACGGGGTGTGGTCGGGGTCGGGTGGGGGGCCTCTTCGCCGTTGTGGTGTTTGCCATAGGCGGGCGGGCCCCGGAGGGGTCCTTTCACTATGAACGTCCGATCAGGGCGCGTGGTCTGGTGCCGTGCATCGCAAGGCGCCGGGAAGCCCTCGATGGGGGTGCCCCCTGCTCGAGCGGAGCCGAGAGCTCGGGGGAGGAGCTACTAGGTCGTGTCCGCAATGTCAGGGCAGCCAGAGTTGTAGGCAGGCGATGGTGACCAGGGCCTGGTAGTGGCGGGCGAGTTTGTCGTAGCGGGTGGCCAGGGCCCTGTTGTGCTTGAGCTTGTTGAAGCAGCGCTCGACGAGGTTGCGTCGCCGGTAGGCGGCCCGGTCGAGCCGGCAGCGGCTCTCTCCTCGCCGGATGCGGCCGTTGATCTGGTCGATCCGTTCCGGGATCGCGGCCTTGATGCCTCGCCTGCGCAGGTAGGAGCGGATCTTCGTGGACGAGTAGCCCTTGTCCGCGACGACCTGCTCGGGTCGCGTCCTGGGCCGTCCGGGCCCGCATCGGCTGACGCTGATGCGGGCCATGACCTGCTCGAACTGGGTGCAGTCGTTGACGTTGCCGGCGGTGATCGTGAAAGCGAGCGGTCGGCCCTGCCCGTCGCAGGCGAGGTGGATCTTGGTGGTCAGCCCGCCGCGGGACCGGCCGATCGCCTCCCCCGGCCAGAGCCCCCTTTTCGGGCCCCGGCCGCGTGCTGGTGAGCCCGCACGGTCGTGGAGTCGACGCATGCCACGCTCCAGTCGACGGCACCAACGGCATCCGAGTGCTGTTGGACGTGGGCCAGCAACCGGTCCCAGGTGCCGTCGGC
>NZ_WWIC01000176.1:0-68330 GCF_009872555.1 Streptomyces sp. SID5643 | reverse complement strand
TCGGGTCGGCTTACGGGCACCACTTCGGGTCGGTTTACGGGCAGCGCTTCGGGTCGGTGTACGGGCAGCGCTTGCGGGCGGGGCCGGGCAGCGCGCTCGGGTCGGGTTTCGGGCAGCGCTCGCGGGTGGTCGCTGGGCAGCGCTACTGGGCAGGTTTCGGCAGCTCTGCCGGGCAGGTTCGGCAGCGCTTACGGAAGCGGGCTCGCCGTGAGCTCGGGGAACGGGGAGGTGGACGGCGCGTCGAATGTCCCGGGAGCTTCCGGGACGGTCGTGTCCGCCGTGTCCGCCGTGTCCGCCGTGTCCGTCGGCGCGGCGGAGAGCTCCAGCGGCAGGTCGGGGACGTCGGGCACCTGCCGGATCTCCGGGACCTCCGGCGCGGACAGCCCGGGCAGCGGGGCCGCCGGGACCTCCGGAAGATGTGGGACATCCGGAAGGTCCGGGACCTGCGGAACGTCCGGGACCTGCGCGACACCCGGCACACCCGGCACACCCGGCACCTCCGGCAGCGACGGCACGGACAGCGGGAGGAACGATTCACCGGCGGGATCCCCGACCGCACCGCGCTCGGCTGCGGCAGCCGTGGGCTCGGTCCCCCGAGGCGTGCGGCCCTCGCCACCGCCGTCCGGCCGCATCGTCTCCGTGCCCGGTGTGGCGACCGCGGGCCGAGGCGCCCCGCCGCCCCCGCCTCCGCTGCCGTCGAGGGCGTACGGCAGCACGAACCCCGCCACCGCCAGGGACGCCGCCGTCGAGGCGACCGCCACGGCCTGTGCCCTGCCGACGCCGCGCGGCCTCCCCCACCCGATGAGGAACAGCGCGCACCCGAGCGTGGCGGCCAACGACTGCCGCAGCGTCCGCCGGGCCCGGGCCAGCAGCGACTCGACGGTCCGGTAGCTCAGACCCATCCGGACGGCGACCTGGCCGACGTCCAGGTCCTCCGACTTCAGCCGCAGCGCCTCGGCCTGCCGCGCGGGCAGCTCACCGCTGCGCACGGCCAGCCACTTCGCCTCGGCCCGGTCGCACACCGCCTCCTCGACGGGCACCGGGCCGGGGGCGATGAGCGTCGGGCTGGTTCGCACCTCGGCCTCGCGGTTCATCTGCCGGTAGCGGTCGACGCACAGGCGCATCGTCACCGTCGTCAGCCAGGCCGCGAGCCGCTCCTCGTCCAGGTCGGGCCGCTCGGCGGCGCGCAGCATCGCCTCGTGCACCGCGTCCTCGGCGTCCTCCGCACTCATCGACCTGCGCCGGGCCACCTTGAGCAGATGCTCGCGGTGGCTCCACATGTGGCGCCACCGCTCGTCGGCCGCGTGCATCTCCACAGGTGTCTCTGCGGGCATGTCCGTCGCCATGAGGACCCCTTCGCGCTCACCCACCGGAATCGTGCCGTCCGGCGGGGGGCGACATTACCGCCCAGTATCGGCGGTTGTGGAGGGGGAGACGGTCATCGAGTCCGCGCTGTTACTGGTGAGTGGGGCGCCGCTGGGCAGCAGGTTCTCGCCGGGGAGCTCGATGTCCGGGTCGGGGGCGGGGAGTTGGGGCTCATCCGGCTTCTCGGGTTCGGTGGCCGGGCCGGTTCCGGCCGGGGCCGGAGAGGAGGCGGGGGTGGACGGGGTACGGGACGGCGGGGCACTCGGCCGGGCCGAGGGTGTCCGCGAGGGCTTCGGTGTGGCGGCCGGCCGCGACGGCTCCGGGCGCGCGGAGGAGGACCCGGCGGAGAAGGACCCTGCGGATCCGTCCGGCACCACCCGGTGCCCTTCCAGGAAGTACGCGTACCAGGCCCTGACCGTGCGCAGATAGGCCGCCGAGTGGTTGTAGCCGAGGATCGCCCGGTCCAGCTGGGCGGGGACGGACAGGTCCCGGCCGCCGGCACACAGGTACCGTCCGGCGGCGAGGGCCGCGTCGAAGGCGTTGTTCGGATCCGTACGCCCGTCGCCGTTGCCGTCCGCGCCCCAGCGGGCCCAGGTCGACGGGATGAACTGCATCGGCCCGACCGCGCGGTCGTACGCCGTGTCCCCGTCGTGGACACCGCCGTCGGTGTCCCGGATCAGCGCGAAGGCCACGCCGTCCAGCCGCGGCCCGAGGATCGGCGCCACGGTCGTACCGTCCGACGTCACCCTCCCGCCCCGCGCCTGCCCCGACTCCACCTGCCCGATCGCCGCCAGCAGCTGCCAGCGCAGCCGACAGCCGGGCGCCTCCCGCGCGAGCCGGTCCTCGGCCCTCCGGTAGGCGGCGAACACACTCACCGGCAGCGCGCCGCCCACCTCCACGGCCGCCGCCCCACCGCCCGCGTGCTGCCCGGTCCGCAGCGGCGGAAGCTCCGTGCGGTACGGGGTGTCGCCGGACACGCTCGGTCCGTGCTCGGCGGGTGCCTGACCGGGCGCCGGTACGGAGGCCCGCGCCGGGATCACCCCCGGCGCCTGCGACGCGGTGAGCGCCGCCATCGCCGCCACGGCGGCCGCCGTACCCCTGACACGCCTGCCCCTGTGCCCTGCCACGTCCTGGTCCCCTCCCTGTGAGCTTCCTGTCGTCTGCTCTACGGGGGTGGGTGGGGGGTCCGTCGCGGGGATTTGCGCACGTTGCCGCTCTGTGGGTGAGGTGCAGGAACAGCGAACCGAGCGGAAGCCCGTCGGGCCATGGTGGAGGACATCACTCTCGCGCTCGGCTACGGCGGTGACGAGACACCGCCCTTGGACGCCGGCCTCGCGCCGGGCCGGGCCGCATTCTCGACGGGCTGGCGCAGGGAGGCGTCGGAGCCACGCTCGCTGCGGTAGATGCGGGCCCGGGCAGCCGCAGGGAGGTCGCTGTGGTGGGCGAGGTAGTCCCTTGTGAGCAAGTGCAGCGGGGTGTTGCCCTGCGGACAGTGCCGCTCCGACGCAACACCTGCCAGCAACTTCGCACCCTCGACATCCTGCGTGAAATCCCGCCTTATGACAGGCACTTGTGTTACTTTGCTCTACTTGCCCAAGAGTGGTGGGAGTCGCGCCATGAGATGCGCGGGTGATTGTCCGACGTGGGAAGTCGCTTGGCGCCGGGGCCCCGCTCCCTTCCACCGCCCGCAGCAACCTCCCTACGTCTGACTGGCACGGACCGGCCGCCGCATGAGGCCCGGTCCCGTTGCGGAGGAACTGTGTGGCATGAGAGATCCAAATCCGGCCCTGTTCTCGCCGGTGATGTCACGGACGAAGGAACGGTCGCCGGTTTCGGTTATGTCCGCTCCGGGACGCCGAAGGCCGCATGTGACCGGCTGCTGCTGACGGGTGAAGAGTCCCTGACCCAACCACCCGACCGGCCCGTACCCGACAATGCCGGTTCGGTCCGCCTCGTCGCGCCTACGCCTGCGGACCGGGTGGCCGCCGACCGGATACACCGGGCCGATGCGCTCGACGACACCCTGTCGGACACGGTCGCCGAGACGCTGGCCCGACCGGGGTCACCCTGGGCACCCGTCGCAGCCCCCCTCATCGCCGAGATACAGGAGGCGCACCACATGATCTGGCTGGCGGGTGGCTTCGCCCGGGATGTGATCGCGGGCGCCGCCGGGGACGTGAACGACCTCGACCTGACGGGCACGGCTCCGCCAGGCCGCTTCAGCGAACTCACCAGGCGGGTCAGGCGCCGCAGCGGCCTGGAGTTCAGGCCCAAGGTCAGCCCGGACAGCCTCGTCTGTTCGGCTGTCCCACCCGACAAAGGTGAGCGGCTGTACGAGTACCGAACCCTGAACTCGGCCGAGTTCAGTTTCCCGGCCTGCGGCAGCGATCTCGAAGTCGATGCCCGCTGCCGGGATTTCACGGTCAATAGCCTCTACTACGACCCGGTGGGCAACTTGGTGATCGATCCCACCGGCCGAGGGCTCCCGGACCTACAAGCCCGGCCACGCCGCCTCGTCTCCCTCGCACCCACCGAGGATCGGCTGGAACAGGCGCACATCGTGCTGCGAGCGGTGAAGTTCGCGGTGCGCTGGGCGGAGACGACCCGTTGCGAGTTCGGTGAACTGGCGAGTCGTCTCGCTCAACTGCCCCACACCGCATGGGACGGGCTGACACCGGCGGCGTGGGACCGCCTGGCCCGCAACCACCGCAAGACGCTGGAGGAAGGGCAGGACCCGCGCAAGCAGATGAGTGTGGCTACCGCACTCGGCCCCGCTGCGGCCGGACTCCTCACGGCGCTGCTGGAGGTACAGCCGTGACCGCTGTTCACCGTCCCCTGAGCGACTGGGTCGTCCGTATCGGCCCACCGTCCTCCGGCCCGAACCTGATCAACGACGGCGACGAACGGGCCGACGCCCGGCACCTCCCCCTCTTCGCGGAAGGCTGGGTCCGGCGCAGTGTGACGGCGGGCCCGGGCCATACGCCCGTACTCGCACTGCACAGCCCGGTCTCCAGCCTTACCTATGTCGAACTCGATGACTACGGAGCACCGTTGTCGCTCGAGCAATCCGGCACGGAACTGATCAACCGGATCGAGACGTCGTGGCCCAACCCCGATCTCGGGCCGGCGGACCTGGCAGCCGTGGCCACACTCTCCAGGCAGATCCGCTACCTGCTGCTGCACCGGCTGAGCCAGGAGGGCTCGCCAGCGCCCGGTGTGTACCACTCGTTGCCGTGGGGACCGGTGGCGGAGCTGGCATCAGCAGTCGTCCGGATGCTCGACGAGGCACAGCCGTCGCCGCTGTCCGAGGAGGCGCTCGATCTCGGACACTGGGTCACGCCGGCCGCAGTCGGCGTGACCGGGCCGTTGGAGCAGCTGTACGAAGGGCTCGCGGACCCCGATCCGGTACTGACAGCGCGAGGTGGCACAGCGCTGTGCTCAGGACTGAACTCCGCCGACCCGGCGCGTTTCCCGGCTCCCGTCAGGGGCATCTTGGCCGACGTCGTACGCCGGCTCGCCTCGGTCAACCCGTTCCTGCGGCACGCGGCGACGCTGGCGGCCGACCGTCTCACCGGCTTCGCCTCCACCGGTCTCGTCACCACGCTCGACTCCGACCTGCCCAAGGCCGCGGCAGGCACGGATGATCGCACGGCGATCCGTCGGCTCGGCGGCAGTGGTCCGTTCTCGGTCCGAGCCGAAGTCACGGCGAGCGGACGGTTGAAGATCACGGTGCAGCTGTCCGTGGAGGCGACAACGGAGCGGAATCGGCTCCTCGACCTCTACGGGTGCGTTTTCGCCCCGGTGACGGTGTCGGCAGGGGACCTCAGCCGCCGGTACTGGGTTGCTCTGGAGGCTCGCAGACGCTGGATGTCGGGCACGCTCGACGTGCCTGCGGAACACGGGCGCTTCGATGTCGGGGCGCAGGAAGCGGTGATCGGTGTCTGGGGTCTGTCCGGCGTTTCTCCCGATGAGCTACTGGTATCGCTGACGGGTGCTGACCGTGCAGGCCTTCAGGTATGGCGGGCGGCAGCAGAACGCGTTCCCACCGGGCACCCGTTGCACCGGGCAGTCCGCCGCCACGACGGACAGCGAGGCACGTCATGACCTTCGCCGAGGACATCCGCACCCTCCTCACCGAGGAACTCACCGACACCGATGCGGAGTCGGCCCTGTACGGCGCGCTGCTCCGCAGCCCGCTGCTGGTGGAGTTCGTACGGGCGCTGGTCGAGACCCGTGACGTGGACTCCCTGCGGGCCCTGTGCCACGACACGGTCGAACTGCATGAACTGACCGAACGATACGGGTTCGTGGCGGGCGCTCTCCCCACCCCCACAGAGGCGCCTTACCACGGCTGCGGCCCGGTGACCGGGGCGGTGCGCGCGGTCGCGTCCCTGGGGCTCGTCCTGGTCGATGAGGAGGAGCGGCTCGGGGAGCACCTGGGCATCGCACTGGCCTGGCTGGCGCATACCCGCGCCACGGTGGGTGCGCCGTGGCCACCCGGGCGGACCGCTCCGGCGTGCGCGCACCCGACCCGCATGGCCGCCGTCATACGGGCGCTCGGTTCCGATCCGCGGGGGACGACTGCGGTCGTGTGGCTGCTGGCTCTCCAGGACGCTGTAGCGAGGAAGGGCGCGACGGCAGCCGTGGAGGTTCTCCTTGACCGCGGCGACAGCGGAATCCGCGCGACCCTGCGCTGTACGACACTGCGGCGGCTGCCCGACGCCCTGGTTCCGGACCCGGCGTCCATGGTGCTGTTCACCGCGGACGCGCGGTTCCGGTCCGGCCTGGAGACCGCCTGGCAGATCGCGCGAGCCCCACGCCACAGGGGGGGCACGGTCCTGTGGTCGCTGCGTGATGCCGACGGTCCGGTGGACCACGTCCAGGACATCAGCCTGACGGCGGCGTTCACCGTACTCATCGACGAGATGCGACGCCTGAGTCGCAGAGTGCGAGGGCCGTTCACCCTGAGGCGCCTCGGCGGCTCGACCGCCATCATCGGCGGTGTGGACGACGAGGGGCACATGGTCTCCGTCTCCGGTTATCGGAACAAGTTCGGCGCCTCGGCCGATCTGGACCGGGTCGTGGTGCCGGCAGCCGATCTGGAGCAGGCCCGGGACCACTCGCGGGCGTTGCAGACCTCCGTCGTCGGCGCGCGAAAGTGGCGCGACGCGGCTCGCCGCAGCCGTAGGCCCGATCGCCGTGCCCGACTGCGCGTCCTGATCGTCTGCCTCGTCGTGCTTCTCGCCGGTTCGGGCGGCGCCGGCTACCTCTGGCAGCGCCAGCAGCGGATTCAGGAACTGCGGGACACCGCCGCCAAGGTCAGGGACGAGGCGTACGAGCTCGGCGCGAACAGCGACCCGGGACTGGGACTGCTGCTGGCCATGGCCAGCGACGACATCGCGAACGCTGCCGGGCAGAGGACCGACGTCCTCGACTCGATGGCCCGCGACAAGTCCTCACTGCGGCGGATACTCCGTCCCGAGGAGGGGGAGTTCGAGGAGGTGGCCCTGTCCCGGAACGGCGTCTGGGGGGCGCTGTCGACGAGCACCGGAGCCGTTCGGATCCTGTCGACCCTGACCGGGGAGACCGCGTGGCGCCAGAAGGGGTCAGGTGCGACCCTTCCCGGTTCTGGCGGTGCGTTGGTCAGTGATCTGGCGGTGTCCCGCCGCGGCCAGCGCGTTGCGTTCGCCTCGACCGATCTGCGCCTGACGGTCGTGGAGAACCGGAACTCCGCCTGGTCCGTCGTGGCGCGTCCAGCCCTGCCCGTCCCGCCCCGACCCGGTCCGCTGCGCTGGGAGCTCAACTCGATCGACCACCTGGAGTTCACCGCGGACGGGGGACAGATCGTCGCCTATTCCGACCGAGTGGGGCTCTTCGTCTTCGACGCTGAGCGCCCGGGCCTTGCTCCGAAGCGCTGTCCGGAGCGCGGACCGGCGAAGGCGATGTCGGCGACAAAGGGCGAGGTCCTGCTGACGAAGGAGAAGGGAACCAAACAGAAGAACGAGGTCGTCAGGATCGATCTCACCACCTGCGCCCGGTCCGTCGTGCTCACCGCCCCCAAGGATGTCGTCCTCCAAGGAGCCGTGGAGGACGGCACAGTGGTTGCCGCCGCGACCCGTGGAGCCCAGTTACTCGCCCTGCGGCCCGACGGGTCGGAGACGTTGCTCTCCAACCGGGGGCCCTACTGGACCGTGTCGATCTCCGACTCCGACAGCGGGGTCCATACGAGCGCGGCCACGGAGCACGGCACGTTCGGGTGGGACGTGGCACAGCGAACCCAGAAGTTCGGGCTGCCGAAGGGCGGGGAGGCTGTGATCAGTAATGGCATCGTTCTGCGCCACCGCGGTGAGGTGGCCGAACTGTACGACGACCAGCGTTCGCTGGCTACGACGGCCTGGACCCGCTTCTACGGCGGCTTGGCGTCAGCCGCGTGGGCCAAGGACGTTCTCGTGCTCAGCAGCGGCCGAGCCGTCCACGTCGTGCCCCGCGCGGCCTCGATGACCTCCAAGACGTTCTCGGATCCGGCCAGCGTCCACCGCCTGCTCCTGCCGAAGGGCGTCAGGAGCCGCGCGCTGGCTACCACCAAGGACGGTCCCTGGGCCGCGGTGGTGTACGGCAAGGACGGTGACCGTACAAAGGAGCTGGCGGTCTGGAACGTCGTGGAACGGCGTCGGACGCCCGTACCGTTGCCGAAGGAGGCGGGGCCAAACCGCGTCGCCTTCGTCGGTCACGACCTCTACGTCGGCCATAACGACGGCGACGTCCTGCGCTTCCGCTTCAGGGACGGCGCGTGGCGGAGCATGGGCGGCCGCCGGCTTGCGGGGTCCGTCGTCGCCCTCGGTAGCGGCGAGAAGACCGACCGTCTCTACGCAGTCGTCAGCAAGAACAGCGGCGATCAGCCAACGGTCGTAGCACTCCGACCCTCCGACCTCGCGGTTACCTCGACAAGACGGCTGGATGGCCGGACCGGGCTTGCGCAGGTGGCAGTGACGAACGACGGGCAGGTGGTGGTGGGGTCGGGCACAGGACTGATCACGTTCCTCACCCCGGAGCTGCACGTGCGTGGCCGCACCAGCGACGGGACACTCCGGTACGTCCTCGATCTCACCGAACTGGCGGACCGCGGGCAGGTGCTCGTGTCGGGGGAGAACCGCAGCATCGTGCTTGACCGCAATACCCTGGCTGCCCAGGAAGCCTGGAAGCACGGCGCCCCTTTCCTGTCTTCCGACGTCTCCGCGGACGGCAAGACCCTGGCGACCTACAGTTTCGCGTCAAACAACGTAAGTCTGTGGACGCTCGACGAGCCGAATCTCCGAGCACGGGTCTGCCGAGCCGTCGGACGCGAGCTGAGCCGTGAAGAGTGGCGACAGTACGTCGGCGCGGGCTTGCCTTACCGCCCGGTCTGCCAGAACTGATCCCTTTCCAGGGCAGAGCCGCAGGAAGCGGCAGACGAGTCGGGCTGTACGCCGGGTTCTGTTCCCGGGGTTCCTCGCGGAGCCCCGGGCGACGGCCATCCATCTAGGACCGGCGTTGCCACCGGCCTCGTGCGGTCTACCCGCGGACTCGGGCGGGCAGCCCTCGATCGTCCGCGCAGAGCGCTTTTTACGGCGCTCCTCTTGACCTTGCTCCGGGTGGGGTTTACCTAGCTGCCTGAGTCACCTCAAGCACTGGTGGTCTCTTACACCACCGTTTCACCCTTACCCAGCACCTGGGTGCTGGGCGGTCTGCTTTCTGTGGCACTGTCCCGCGGGTCACCCCGGGTGGCCGTTAGCCACCACCCTGCCCTGTGGAGCCCGGACGTTCCTCGGGGAGCTCCCCGTCAGGGGGACTCCACGCGGCCGTCCGCCCGGCTCGTCTGCCGTGTCGACCATGGTACCCGTACCCGGCGGACGTCCCGCTTCGGCGCCGCGGCCGCCGTGGCCAGCACCGAACCCGCCAGGATCAGGGTGAAGGCGACGCCGATGCCGAGGGTCAGCTCTTCGTCCAGGAAGAGCGCACCCGCGGCGACCGCCACCGCCGGGTTGACGTACGTGATCACACCGGCCCGGGTCGGGCCGACCTCTTTGATCAGCTCCAGGAAGGCGACGAACGCGATCGCGGTGCAGACCACGCCCAGGCCTGCGAGGGCCGCCAGGACATCGGTCGAGGGCATGGTGGCGGGGCGGGTGAGGAATGCCGCGGGGGCGTAGACGACCGCGGCCAGCGTGAGGCACGGGGTGATCAGCTGGAGGGTCGGGACGTCCTTGAGGTACCGGGCGGCGATCAGCGGGGCCGTGGCGTAGCCGACGACCGTCACCAGCACCTCGGCCATCGACAGGGCGTCGCCACCGGTGAGATGCGGCAGGGTGAGGACCGTGACACCCGCGAGGCCGAGGGTCAGGCCTGCGATGCGGCGGGCGCCCACACGTTCCGCCGCGCCGAAGAAGCGCGCCAGGAGTACGGCGACGATCGGTACGCCCGCGATGAGGAGCCCGGCGGTGGAGCTGGACAGGTGGCGTTCGGCGTCGGTCAGGGTCCACCACGGGCCGATGATCTCGATGACGGCGAAGGCCAGCATCGGCTTCCAGTGCGTCCGCACGGTGCGGCCGAAGCCGCCCTGGCGCAGGGCGAAGGGGAGCAGGAGTGCGGCGCCGAGGGCGCAGCGCGCGAACACCACCATGGACGGGGACAGCTCGTCCACCGCGACCTTGATCATCAGGTAGGGGACGCCCCAGATCACTCCCATGAGGGAGAACAGGAACCAACCGCGTGCAGTCATGCGACGAGTCTCGGCCGTGTCACCCCCTGCTGTCTTGAACGCTGTTGCGGTACGCCGCCGGGGTCACCCCCAGCACCCTGCGGAACCAGCGGGTGAGGTGCGCCTGGTCGGCGAAGCCGACGAGGCCCGCGACCTCGGCGGGGCGCAGGCCGGCTTCCAGGAGGCCGCGGGCCCTGGCCACCCGGTGCTGGGCGAGCCAGGCGTACGGCGGTACGCCCATCGTCGTGCGGAAGGCGCGGAGCAGTTGGTAGCGGGACAGGCCCAGGTCCGTGGCGAGCAGAGCCAGGGAGGGAGGGTCCAGCAGCTCGTCGGCCAGACGGTCGCGTACGGTCCTGGCGATGCCGTCGGCGCCGGTGACGGTGTCGCTCGTCGCCCGGGCCGTGGAGTGGCGGCGGGCCAGGGCCGTGAGCAGCCAGGGCAGCCGGGACTCGGCTTCCAGGGGGTCGGGGCAGGCGCTGATGTCGGTGTGGGCGGTGCGCAGGGCTGCCGCGAGCTCCGGGTCGTGGAGGACGGGGTCGCGGAAGTGCGGGAGGCCGCCGAGGGTGCCGTCGGTGAGGAGGTCCGGTTCGGCGTAGAGGGCTTGGTAGGCGTAGCCGTCGCAGGCGGCCGGGCCGCCGGTGTGCATCTCGCCGGGCTCCAGGACGACGATCGAGCCGGGGTAGGAGTGGATGTGCCCGCCCCGGTACGCGATGACCTCCGAGCCGCCGACGGTGACGCCGATGGTGAATTCGTCGTGGGCGTGGGGCGCGTAGACGTGGCTGTCGAAGTGAGCGGTGAGGAGGTCGAGGGGTGGACCGGACCGGCCGAGTCGTGCCCTGGTCCATCGCGCCTGTTCCCGTATCCCCATGTCGCCCACCCCCGCCCACAGGGGATCAGAGGAGGTCCGTCGTGTCCAGGTCGAAGGCGAAGGGTTCCGGAAGAGCGATGGGCTTGCCGAAGGGGCGGGCGCAGTGCTCGCGGTAGTCGTCGTCCTTCGGCTCGCTGAACACCGTGACCTGCGCCGTGTCCCGGTCGACGAGCAGATAGAGCGGGACGCCCGCGCGCGCATAGCAACGGCGCTTGGCCTCACGGTCGGCCTGCGGCTTGGTGGAGGTCACCTCCATCACCATCGCGACGCCGTCGCAGGGCATCCACGAGTCGGCTCCGCCGAACAAGTCGCGCTCGATGGGGCCGAAGGTGACGTCCGGAACCAGGTGGTTCTTGGGGCAGGCTCCCCCGCTCCTCAGTTTCAGCCCCTTGTTCCCCGAGAAGTCCATGTCGGCCCGGGAATGCCTGATCACTTGCCTCACGATCCGGCTGATGTACTTTTCGTGATCCCCGTCCGGCGGCGGCGTCACAACGATCTCCCCCTCGATCAGCTCGGCCCGGAAACCCTCCGGGGTGTCCAGGGCGAGGAAGCCCTCCAGCAGGACCTCTTCCTGCGAGAGCGGCTCGTGGGCCATGGCAGTCATGTCACGCCCCTCCTTCTGTCGCCCGCCAGACTGGGACATCGCCGAACCACCCGTCCGTGAGATCGGGAACCGTTCCCTCGATCGTGGCACACGATCACGGCCCCCGTCAGAAGGCCGGACGGCGTGCTTGACCCTGCCGCAGCGTCAACGTCTTCACTGGTGGCATGCGGATCGGAGAACTCGCCGCCGTCGTCGGCGTCACCACGCGGGCCGTGCGGCACTACCACCATCTGGGGCTGTTGCCCGAGCCCGAGCGGCGGGCCAACGGGTACCGGGAGTACGGGTTGCGGCATGCCGTCGTGCTGGCGCGGATCCGGCGGCTGACGGAGCTGGGGCTGGGGCTCGCGGAGGTGCGGGACGTGCTCGCGGACGACGCCGGGAAGGATCTCGTCGAGGTGCTGACCGAGCTGGACGAGGACCTGGCGCGGCAGGAGGAGGCGCTCCGGGAGCGGCGGGCGCGGTTGCGGACGCTGCTGGACGCGGAGGGCGGGATGCCCGCCGAGGGACCCGTGTCGCCCGAGCTGGCCGCGCTGTTCGCCGGGACCGCGCATCTGTCGGACTCGCCCATGGCCGCCAAGGACCGCGAGATCATCGCGTTCCTGGAGACCGCCATGCCGGCGGAGGCCCGGGAGCAGATGGTGTCCTCGGTCGGGGAGGCGCTGGGGAGTCCGGGGGCCGTGGCTCGGGCCGGGGAGGCCTACGCGTTGCTCGACACGCTGGCCGGTGCCGACCCCGGTGACCCGCGGATCGACGAGGCGGCCCGGGCGCTCGCCGGCTGCATCCCGCCGGGGCTGTTCCCGGGGGCCGGGGAGATCGACCAGGGCGACAGTTTCCTGCGCGCGTTCTACGACGACCTCCCTCCGGCGCAGGCGGAGGCCGTCCGGCGTGCGTTGCGGATCCTCGCCGAGGAGCGGCGATGAGGATCGGGTGGCTGCTGGTGCGGCACGAAGTGCGGTTGTTCGCGAGTCTCGCCCTGTGGGTGGCGCGGCGTACGCACGGGGCGGGCGGGGGCCGGGCCTTCGGGTACGCGGCCGGGCAGGGGGCGATGATGGCCGGGTTCGCGTTCGTGTGCCTGGTCGAGACGGTCGCGTTGTCGGTGCTGCTGCGCGACTGGCCCGCCGTGCACGCGGCGGTTCTCTTCCTGGACGTGTACACGATCGTGTTCGTCGTCGCGCTGCACGCCTCGTCCGTTGTGCATCCGCATGTGCTGGACACGGACCGCGGCTCGCTGCGGGTCCGGCGGTACGTCCATGTCGACCTGTGCGTGCCGCTGGAGCGGATCGCCTCTGTGCGGCGCGAGCTGCGGATGACGCACGAGCGGGCCGAGGGGGAGCTCGACGTCGAGGTGGGTTCGCAGACCAGCATCACGCTCGAACTGACGGAACCCGTCACACACGTCACCTTTCTCGGGCGGCGCCGCGAGGTGCGGGTCGTCCGCTTCCACGCCGACGACGCCGACGTGCTCGTGCGCGCCCTCGGCCGGGCGCACGTCTGAGCGCCCCGCAGGCCCCCGTACCCTGTCGGCGGAGTTCGATCGAAGGAGTACGCGTGCTTGTCCTGCTGCCGCCGTCCGAAGGAAAGGCATCGTCCGGTCGTGGTGCGCCGCTGAAGCCGGAGTCGCTGTCGCTGCCGGGGCTCGCCGGGGCCCGGGAGGCCGTTCTCGGCGAGCTGGTCGAGCTGTGCGCCGGCGACGAGGACAAGGCGCGTGAGGTGCTGGGGCTGAGCGAGGGGCTGCGGGGCGAGGTCGCGAAGAACGCGGAGCTGCGGACCGCGGGCACCCGGCCGGCCGGGGAGATCTACACCGGCGTGCTCTACGACGCCCTGGACCTGGCGAGCCTGGACACCGCCGCCAAGCGGCGGGCCGCGCGCTCACTGCTCGTGTTCTCCGGGCTGTGGGGTGCCGTGCGGGTGACGGACCGGATTCCGTCCTACCGGTGCTCGATGGGCGTGAAGCTGCCGGGGCTCGGGGCGCTGGGCGCGCACTGGCGTACGCCGATGGCGTCGGTGCTGCCGGAGGTGGCCGGGGGCGGGCTGGTGCTGGATCTGCGGTCCGCCGCGTACGCCGCCGCCTGGAAGCCGAAGGGCGAGGTCGCCGGGCGTACGGCGTCGGTGCGGGTGCTGCACGCGCCCACGCGGAAGGTGGTCAGCCACTTCAACAAGGCGACGAAGGGGCGGATCGTGCGCAGCCTGCTGACCGCCGGGGCCGATCCGAAGGGCCCGGCCGAGCTGGTGGAGGCGCTCAGGGATCTCGGGTACGTCGTGGAGGCGCAGGCGCCCGCGAAGGCGGGGCAGGCGTGGGCGCTGGACGTGCTGGTGGACCAGGTCCACTAGCGAGGTCCCGAGCGGGCACACATTGCAGAGAACGCAACAGTCTTTGCGCGTGCTGCATGCCGACGGCAGGATGACGCCATGGCCTCCCCTCCCCTGCCCGGTTCCGTGCTGGACCTCGCGCCCGTCGTCCCCGTCGTCGTCGTCGAGGACGCCGCCGACGCCGTACCGCTGGCGCGGGCTCTGGTCGCGGGCGGGCTGCCCGCGATCGAGGTGACGTTGCGGACGCCTGCGGCTCTGGACGCGATCCGCGAGATGGTGCGCGAGGTGCCCGAGGCCGTGGTCGGGGCCGGGACGGTGATCCGTCCCGAGCAGGTGACGGAGGCGGTGGCCGCGGGCTCCCGCTTCCTGGTCAGTCCCGGCTGGACGGACGTCCTGCTGGAGGCGATGCGGGCCTCCGGGGTGCCGTTCCTGCCGGGGGTGTCCACCGCGTCCGAGGTCGTGGCGCTGCTGGGCCGCGGGGTGCGGGAGATGAAGTTCTTCCCGGCGCGGGCCGCGGGCGGCCCGGCGTACCTGAAGTCGCTGTCGGGGCCGTTGCCGCAGGCGCGTTTCTGCCCGACGGGCGGGATCGGCCCGGACTCCGCGCCGGACTATCTGGCCCTGCCCAACGTCGGCTGTGTCGGCGGCAGCTGGATGCTGCCGCCGGACGCGGTCGCCGCCCGCGACTGGGGGCGCGTCGAGGCGCTGGCCCGGGAGGCGGCGGCGCTCAGCGCAGGTGGGACGTGTCGTTGAGGAGGCGGACGCTGGCGTTGCCGTCCGCGTAGTACGCGACGACCGAGAGGGACGCGGCCGACAGTTCCATGCGGAACAGGGACTCCGGCGGGGCGCCCAGGGCGAGCCGGACGAGCGTCTTGATCGGGGTCACGTGCGTGACGAGCAGGACCGTTCGGCCGGCGTGGGCCGCGACCAGCTTGTCGCGGGTGGCCGCGAGGCGGGTGGCCGTCGCAGCGAAGCTCTCGCCGCCGCCGGTGGGCTCGGCGTCCGGGGAGGCCAGCCAGGCGTTCAGGTCGTCGGGGTGGCGCTCGCGCACCTCGGCGAAGGTGAGTCCCTCCCAGGCGCCGAAGTCGGTCTCGCGCAGCCCGTCGTCGATGCCGACGTCGAGCCCGAGCCGGGCGGCGACGATCCCGGCGGTCTCCCGCGTCCGGGCGAGCGGCGACGACACGACGGCCTGGATGGTGCCCCGCCGGGCCAGCATCGCTGCGGCCCGCTCGGCCTGCTCCCGGCCGGCGTCGGAGAGGGAGGGGTCGGTTCCCCCACTGCCGGAGAACCGCTTCTGGGGCGTCAGCGGCGTCTCGCCGTGCCGGAGCAGGACGAAGGTGGCGGGTGTACCCATGTCGGCGGGAGCCCAGCCGGGCGCGGCGACGGTCTTGACCGCAGGCGCACCGGCACCGGCTTCGGCTTCGGCTTCGGCTTCGGCTTCGGCTTCGGCTTCGGCTTCGGCCGCAGGGTCACCGGCACCGGCTTCGGCCGAAACAGCACCGCCGTCGGCGCCGGCTTCGACCGCAGCAGCACCGCCGTCGGCACCGGCTTCGACCGCAGCAGCACGGCCGTCGGCCTCGGACTCGGACTCGGACTCGGCCCGGACGGCCTCGACGCCCCCGACGGCCTTCGCGGCACGCACATCGGCGTCATCCGTCGCCGAGCCGGAAGCGGCCCCGCCGTCGACGGTCCGCACACCGGCCCCGCCGTCGACGGCCCGTACACCGGCCCCGGCCCCGGCCGTCGTACCCGAGGTATCCGGTTGCGCCGCAGCCCGCGCGGCATCCGGGCCCGCGCCGGACGCCGTTGCCGACGTGCGGACTCCGGCCAGAGCGTCGCGCACCCGCGCCGCCCCCGCCGCCGCGTCACCGGGCGGCTCCGGCGTCGCCGCCGTCCGGGGTGCCGCGTGGAGTCCGGCCGTCGACGCCGGCTCCGACCAGCGCTCTCCCCGGGCCCCCGCGTCCATCGCCTCGTTGGCCAGCCGGTCCGCGTGCTTGTTCTGTGCCCTCGGCATCCACTCGTACGTGACCTGCCCGGGCGGGAAGACCCGGGACGCCTGCGTCGCCAGGGGCTTCATGTCGGGGTGCTTGATCTTCCAGCGGCCCGACATCTGCTCGATGACGAGCTTGGAGTCCATGCGGACGTGGACCGTCGCCTCGGGGTCCAGGGCATGGGCGGCCCGCAGGCCGGCGAGGAGGCCGCGGTACTCGGCGACGTTGTTCGTGGCGACGCCGATGTACTCGGCGGTCTCCCGCAGGGTCTCCCCCGTCGCCGCGTCGCTGACCACGGCCCCGTAGCCGGCGGGCCCCGGGTTGCCCCGTGAGCCGCCGTCGGCCTCGACGATGAACTCCCGCACCACGGACTCCTTGAAGGCCTGAGTGCCCTAGAGACCGGACTCGGACGTGCGCACCAGGATGCGGCGGCAGTTCTCGCAGCGGACGACCGTGTCGGGCGCCGCCTTGCGGATCTCGGCCAGCTCGGTGATGGCGAGTTCCTGCCGGCAGCCCTGGCAGCTGCGCGCGTACAGCTTCGCCGCGCCGACGCCGCCCTGCTGGCCGCGCAGCTTGTCGTAGAGCTTGAGGAGATCGGCGGGAATCGAGCCGGCCACGACCTCGCGCTCCTTGGTGACCGTGGCGACCTCGCCGTCGATCTGCTCGAAGGCGGCGTCGCGGCGCGCGGTCGCGTCGTCGATCTTCGACTGGACGGAGGTGACGCGCTCGGTCAGCTCGGCGACCCGCTCCTGGGCGGACTCGCGGCGCTCCATGACCTCCAGCACCACGTCCTCCAGGTCGCCCTGCCGCTTGGCGAGGGAGGTGATCTCGCGCTGGAGGTTCTCCAGGTCCTTGGGGGAGGTGACGGCACCCGAGTCGAGGCGCTGCTGGTCGCGGGCGGCGCGCTGGCGCACCTGGTCCACGTCCTGCTCGGCCTTGGTCTGCTCGCGGGCGGTGTCGCTCTCCTCGGTCTGCGCGGCCACGAGCAGGTCGCGCAGCTGGGTGTGGTCCTTGGTCAGCGACTCGATCTCGGCGTGCTCGGGCAGCGACTTGCGCTTGTGCGCGAGCTGCTGGAGGCGGACGTCGAGGTCCTGGACGTCGAGGAGTCGGATCTGGTCGGCGGGCGCGGCGTTCAGTTCGGGGCTCCAAGGGGATCGGAAGGGGCGGAGGCCGCGTGCGCGGTCCAGGGGTCGGTGACCGTCTTCGAGACGTGGACGCGCAGGTCCCATCCGTGCCGGTCGGAGATCTCGTCGAGCTGGCTCGCGGCCAGCTCGCACCAGGGCCACTCGGTGGCCCAGTGCGCCGCGTCGAGCAGCGCGAGGGGGCTGTGGGCGCGGGCCTCCGACACCGGGTGGTGACGCAGGTCCGCGGTGAGGAAGGCGTCGACGCCTGCCGCGCGTACGTGGTCGAAGAGGCTGTCGCCGGAGCCGCCGCTGACGGCGACCGTGCGCACGGGCGCCTCGGGGTCGCCGGCGACGCGGATGCCCTGCGCGGTGGCGGGCAGCCGTTCGGCGGCGCGGGCGGCGAACTCGCGCACGGTCAGCGGGTGGTCCAGCGCGCAGAGCCGGCCGAGGCCGCGGCGGCCCTCCGGGTCGGTGGGGTCGGGCACCAGCGGCCCGGTGACGCGCAGGTCCAGCGCGCCGGCGAGGGCGTCGGAGACACCCGGGTCGGCGGTGTCGGCGTTGGTGTGGGCGACGTGCAGCGCGATGTCGTTCTTGATGAGGGTGTGGACGACACGGCCCTTGAAGTGCGTCGCCGCGACGGTCGTCGTGCCGCGCAGGTAGAGCGGGTGGTGGGTGACGAGCAGGTCGGCGCCCAGCTTCACCGCCTCGTCGACGATCTCCTGGACCGGGTCGACGGCGAACAGGACCCGGGTGACCTCCTGGTCCGGGTCGCCCGCGACGGTGCCGACCGCGTCCCAGGACTCGGCCCGCTCGGCGGGCCACAGGGTCTCCAGCGCGGCGATGACTTCAGACAGACGGGGCACGGGAGCAAGGCTACCCGCCTGATCTGTGGCGTTGTACCGCCACCGCCCGCTCCCGGCACCCGTCGCCCCGCTCAGCACAATCGCCCCCTCCTCCTCAGGCGAATCGTTCCTGGAACACCCGTATGTGTGAAGTCTGCTGCCGGGGAATTCCCCGCCCGCGCGTGCGATACCTACGTTCGTCACTGGAGGTGACCGAACGATGACGGCCTGTGCGATCGAGCCTTCGGCGGGACACGAGGACGACGAGGACGAGGAGGGGTCCCGGCCGGCCGGCTGCGCCCTCACCGCGGACGGTGCCTACGGCGCGCGTCTGGCGTCGGCCGGCGACTCCTGGTTCCCGGAGCGCTGGACCCTGGACGGCCATGAGCCGTACGCGGTGCCCCTGCCGCGCAACCAGCCGGAGGAGCCCGGGACGGAGGTGCAGCCGATGGGCGACGGCCGGGTCCTGATCCACCGGGTGGTGGCCGGGCGGCACGCCTTCGCGCTGTTGTACCCGACCGGGCCCGGCACCGGTGAGCTGCCCCTGGGCGCGGTCGAGTGCCGGGACGAGACCGCCCGGCTGCGGCTGCTGCCGCCCGCCCCGGGCGGCGAGCGGGCCTACGCCCTCGCCGTCGGGCCGCGCACGACGTCGGTGTGGCTGGTGGCGGGCGGCGCCTTCGGGCCCGAGCGGCTCGCCGAGCTGCCGGGCCGCTGCTCGGGCGGGGTCTGGCTGGACCGGACGGCACGGCTGCTGGCGCTGGACCGGGAGACCGGCGGCCGCGTCAAGACCGTCGTGGTGGACCTGGAGTGCGGCGAGGTGTCGCCGCTGCTCCAGATCGCCGCCGAGAGCGACGACCGGTTGCTGCTCGCCGACCACGACAGCGGGCTGCTGATCGTCCGCTCGGACGCCCCCTCGCCGGGGCAGGGCCGGCTGGGCTGGGGCGTCCTCGGCAGCACACTGCCGGTGCGCTTCCCGGAGTGCCTGAGGGTGCGGGACTGCTCGGTCACGCCGTTCGCGATCCAGCCGGGGCAGGTGCTGACGCCGGAGAGCTGCGCGGTGGCGCTGCGGGTGGACGGACCGCGGGGCAGCTGGGTCGGCGTCTGGCGGCCCGCCGAGCGACGGGTGCACCATCTCCCGGCGCCCGAGGGGTGGTTGGCGGGCACGGGCCTGTGGACGCCGGAGGGGGTGCTACGGCTGCCGTACGCGACGGAGACCGTGCCGTGCGGTGTGGCGCGGGTGTGTCCGCCGCCGGCCGTCGAGCAGGAGCCCGGTAGCGTTTCGGCGCCGCATCCTCAGGCGGAGTCACCGGCCCCGGTTCCGGAGCCCTCCGGGCAGCCCGCGGAGACGGGAGCGCCTGCCCCGCCGCCCCGGCCCGCCGAGCCCGCGACGCCCTCGGCTCCCCGCCCGGTGCCCCTTCGGGAAGCGCCGTTGGGACGCCTTGTAACGAACTAGTGCCGGTTGGCGTGGCCGCCTGGATCCGAGGTCAGGGGTGCCGGTTAGACTCACCCGGCTGTAAAAAAGATCATGTTGACGGGGTGAATTCCACCGATGAGTGACGCCAGCACGAACCAGTCGCGTGATGCCGACGTCCAGCAGACCTCCTCCGGCCCCGGCCGGCACCGTGGTGAGGTCTCCACGCAGGACAGTGAGGCGGCTCCGCGCGGACGCCACCGCAAGCCGGTGGCGGAGACCGAACAGGCCGTGACCGCGGCCTGACGGCACGCCGGTCACCGGACGGCGAACGGCCCTTCCCGCCACAAGCGGGGAGGGCCGTTCCGCGCTCCCGGTATCTCTCACCCTCGTTTCAGGCCCAGCACCTCCGCCGCCGCGAACGTCTCCCCCGCCGGCCGGTCCGCGTAGTACGGCCCGAGGACGGCCTCCAGCTCGTCGTACGTGAAGGTGTCCTGCTTGCTGTCGAACTTCACGGCGAGGCGCGGCCGTTCGACTACGGCGACCATCCCGCCGTGCACCACGAGGAGCTGCCCGTTGACATGGGCGGCGGCGGGCGAGGCCAGATAGCCGACCAGCGGGGCGACGTGCTCGGGGGCGAGCGGGTCGAGGCCGGTGCCGGAGGGCTGCTCGATGCCCGCGAAGACGTCCTCGGTCATGCGGGTGCGGGCACGCGGGCAGATGGCGTTGGCGGTGACGCCGTACTTGTTGAGGGCGAGGGCGGTGGAGGTGGTGAGGCCGACGATGCCGCCCTTGGCCGCCGCGTAGTTGGGCTGCCCGGCGGAACCGGCGAGGAACGCCTCCGAGGAGGTGTTGACAATTCGTCCGAACACCGGCTCCCCGGCCCGCTTGGAACGCTCCCGCCAGTGGGCGGCGGCGAACCGGGTGGTGTTGAAGTGACCCTTGAGGTGCACGCGGAGGACGGAGTCCCACTCCTCCTCGGCCATCGAGAAGACCATGCGGTCGCGCAGGATGCCCGCGTTGTTGACGAGGATGTCGAGCCGGCCGAACGCGGCGACGGCCGACTCGACGAGCGTGCGCGCCTGTTCGAAGTCGGAGACGTCACCGGTGTGGGCGAGGGCGGTGCCGCCCGCCGCGCGGATCTCGGCGGCGACCTCCTCGGCGGGTCCCGCGGAGGCCTCACCCGTGCCGTCGCGGCCGGGCTTGCCGTAGTCGTTGACGACCACGGCGGCGCCGAGCCGGGCGAGTTCGAGCGCCTCGGCCCGGCCGAGCCCGCGGCCCGCGCCCGTGACGACGGCGGACAGTCCCTGGAGCGGCAGCAGCGGCATGGGGTGGGTCCTCACATCTCGATGCAGGTACGCAGGGCGGTCCCGGTCCGCATCTGGTCGATTGCCTCGTTGACGTCGGCGAAGGGGACCCGGTGGGTGATCAGGCCGGACAGGTCGATGCGGCCCGCCCGCCACAGGGCGATGGTGCGTTCGTAGGAGCGCAGCACGTCACCGCCGCCGTACAGGGAGGGCAGGATCCGCTTCTCGTCGAAGAACAGCTCGAACATGTTGAGCTGGAGGAAGTCGTCCATGGCTCCGGCGCCGACCACCACGAGGGTGCCGCCGCGCCGGGTGTGGTCGTAGGCGGTGCGTGCCGTGGCGGACTTGCCGACGACCTCGAAGACGTGGTCGAAGCCCTCGCCGGCGGTGATCTGCTGCTTGGCGTCGGGCAGTTCGTCGGGGGAGACGGCCCGGGTGGCGCCGAAGCGGAGGGCCGCCTCCCGGCGCGAGGGCACGGGGTCCACGGCGACGATCTCCGCGGCGCCCCGGAGCCGCGCACCCTGGATCACGGAGATGCCGACGCCGCCGCAGCCGATGACCGCCACCGACGAACCGGCCTCCAGGTACGCCGTGTTGAGCGCGGCGCCGAGGCCGGTGGTCACCCCGCAGCCGATGAGGGCGGCGATGTCGAAGGGCACGTCGTCGGGTATCGGCACCGCACAGCCGGCGTCGACGACGACCTCCTCGGTGAAGGTGCCGGTGCCGGCGAAGCCGAAGACGTCCCCGCCGGGGCGCTTGAAGTTGGGGGTGCCCGCGTTCATGAACCCGGCCAGGCACAGCTCGGTCTGGCCGCGTTTGCAGGCGGGGCAGGAGCCGCAGGCGGGCAGCCAGCACACGACGACCCGGTCACCGGCCTTCAGATGACGCACGCCCTCGCCGACTTCGAGGATCTCCCCCGCCCCCTCGTGCCCGGGGACGAACGGCGCGGGCTGCGGGAGCACTCCGCTCATCGCGGACAGGTCCGAGTGACACAGCCCCGTGGCGCGCACCCGGATCCTCACCCTGCCGGGCCCGAACCCCACCGCCTCGACGTCGTCGAGGACCTCCAGTTTGTCCTGGCCGATCTCGTGCAGTACGGCTGCGCGCATGGTGCGGGCTCCCCTCGTACGGCGTGCTGGAGTCAGGTGTGTTCGACGACGGTGTCGGCGAGGACGGGCGCGTCGGCCCTCTCCACGGCGCTGACGGCGACCCGGGTGGAGTCGGGTGCGTGCCACATGCGGATCCGCAGGGTCTCCCCTGGGTACACGACCCCGGCGAAGCGGGTGGCGTAGGACCGCACCCGGGTCACGTCCCCGCCGAGCAGCGTGTCGACGACGGCCTTGAGCGTGATGCCGTAGGTGCACAGGCCGTGCAGGATGGGCCGTTCGAATCCGGCGACCTTGGCGAACTCCGGGTCGGCGTGCAGGGGGTTCCAGTCGCCGGAGAGGCGGTAGAGCAGGGCCTGGTCCTCGCGGACCGGCCGCTCCACGGTCCGGTCGGGTTCGCCGGTGGGGGGATCGAGGCGGACGGAGGGGCCGCGGTCACCTCCCCAGCCGCCCTCGCCGCGGATGAAGATCTGGGCGTCGTTGGTCCACAGCGGGCCCTGGCTGTCGGCGACTTCGGTGCGCAGCACGAGGACGGCCGCCGTGCCCTTGTCGTACACGGCGGCGATCCGGTGGGTGGCGGTGGCGGTGCCCGTCGCCGGGATGGGCCGGTGGACGAGCAGGCTCTGGCCGCCGTGCAGGACACGGGCGAGGTCGACGTCGACGCCGGGCATGGAGAGGCCGCCGGTGACGCCGGGTTTGCCGGCGCCCGCGACGGTGGCGAAGCTCGGCAGGACGTGCAGCCGGGACTCCAGGGTGTAGCGCAGCTCGTCGGGGTCGGTGGCGGGGCTCCCCGCGCCGATGCCGAGGTGGTAGAGCTGCACGTCCTTGTGGTCCCAGGAGATCTCGCCGGTCCGTGGTCCGGCGGCGAGCGCCTTGGCTGCGTCGATGGGCATGGGGCTCCTGATCGCCGTGAGGAAGGACCTCGGTACGGCCGTCCGCACCGTCGGCCGCACCGAGGCCGTCTGGGGCCGGACCGGGCCGCCAACTGAAACGCGTTCCAGTCCCGCGCCCTCTGTATAGCCGAGGCCCCGGCAGTTGTGAAGGCTCCTGACACCGCGTCAGATCGGTGTCGCGGGGACTTCTGCCTGCCGGGGCCCGTGGAGGGGAGCGAGGCCTACGCCCGCTGGAACAGCCCTGTCCACAGGAAGGACCTCCCGAAGTACTCGGACTCCTCCGGCTCGTCGCGCATCCGCCGCAGTTCGAGCTCGGTCAGGCCGGAGAAGATTCCCCGCAGCGCCTCGGGCGTGTACGCGAGGCCGCCCCGCAGCCCGGCCCCCTCGCGGTAGAAGTCGGTGTCGGACAGCTCCGACCCCATCCCGCCGGCCCCCGCGGCGAAGCAGGTGAGGCCGAAAAGGCCTCCGGGCGCCAGGAGTTGCTCCAGGAGAGCGAGGTAGCTGACCCGGCGGTGCGGCGGCAGATGGTGGAAGCAGCCGGAGTCGTAGACGAGGTCGTACGGGCCGGTGAGGTCCTCGCCGGCGAGCGCGAACGCGTCCCCGTGGTGGAACCGCACGTTGTCCGCCCCCGTTTCGCGGGCCCGCTCCCCGGCCCAGTCGAGGGCCGTCGAGGAGAGGTCGACCGCGTCGACGTCGAAGCCCCGCGCCGCCAGGTACAGCGCGTTGCGCCCCGGCCCGCATCCCAGATCCAGCGCCCGGCCCCCGCCGAGCACCCCTCGCTCCACGGCGGCCACCAGGCTTTCGTCCGGTCGCGCGGCGAAGAACGGCACCGGCCGGGAGCGGTCGGCGTAGAAGTCGTCCCACCAGTCGGCGCCGCGCCCGGTCCACCGATCGGCCTCGGGTGCGAACAAGCCGTCGAGCAGGGCGAGTACGTCGTCGACGGTGCGTATGTTCCGGTCCATCCGGCCCCCCTTCCGCTTCCGTCGACGGTACGGCCAGACGCGCTGAAAGACCAGGTCAGGCCTGGTTTCCCGGCAGCAGCGGGAGGCCGTGTGCGGGCCGCCGCGGGGCGCGCACGCCCCCTGGAAAGGGGTCCGTCCGGCCCCGGGCCGAAAGAGCGGCGGCGCACCCGTGGCGGGTCGTCACGCCCCTGTTCCGGGCCACACCGGCCGCACTGTTTTCAGGAGGCGGCCTCCCGCTCCCCCGCGGTCCGCGGCAGCCACGCCCACATGAGCGCGACGCCGGCCGTCAGCACCACGGCCCCGACCCGGAACGCCAGCGCGTAGCCCTCCGTCAGGGCCCGCGGAGTCGCGCTGCCCGCCGACTCGGCCGCCGCCAGGGTGGACAGGACCGCCAGGCCCAGGGAACCGCCCATCGTGCGGGACGTGTTGACGAGGCCGGAGACCAAGCCGGCCTCCCCGGGCGCGGCACCGGACGTGGCCAGCGAGGCGAGCGGGGTCGCGGCGAGGCCCGCGCCGAGCATCATGAGGACGCCGGGGACGAGGATCGCCGTGGCGTAGGAGCCGTCGGGCGTCATCGTGGACTGCCAGGCGAACCCGGCCACGGCGACCAGGGTTCCGAGCGCTGCGACGTTGCGCGGGCCGATCGGCCGCATCAGGCGGGGCGCGAGCTTGGAGCCGAGGATGACGGCGAGGGAGCTCGGGACCAGGGCGAGGCCGGCCTCCAGCGGGGTGTAGCCGAGAACGTTCTGCGCGTAGAGGGTCATGAAGAACCACATGCAGAACATCGCCGAACCGCACAGGAACATCGAGACGTTGGCGGAGGAGACCGAGCGGATGCGCAGCAGGCCGAGCGGCATCAGCGGGCTCGTCGTACGGGCCTCGACCGCGAGGAACGCCCCGAGGAGGACCAGTCCGGCGAGCAGCGGCACCAGGGTGGCCCGTGCCGTCCAGCCGGCCGCCTCCGTCTGGGAGATGCCGTAGGCCAGCGTGGCCAGGCCGGCCGTGACGAGCAGCGCGCCCGGCAGGTCGAGGCGCCGGCCGTCCCCGGCCCGGCCCTCGGTGAGGAACCAGGCGGCGGCGCACAGCACCACGGCCCCGACGGGCACGTTGATCAGCAGCACCCAGCGCCAGGAGAGCGTCTCCACGAGCAGCCCGCCGACCAGGCCGCCGGCCGCGCCACCGCCGGCCCCGACCGCGGTCCACGTCCCGATGGCCCGGGCCCGGGCCGCCCCCTCGGGCACGGAAGCGGTGAGGATCGTCAGCGTCGAGGGCGCCAGCACCGCCGCGCCCAGCCCCTGCACGGCCCGCGCCACCAGCAGCTGCCAGTCGTCCTGGGCCAGTCCGCCGGCCGCCGAGGCCAGGGTGAACAGGCCGAGCCCGACGAGGAACATCCGCTTGCGGCCGTAGAGGTCCCCGGCCCGGCCGCCGAGCAGCATGAACCCGGCGAAGGCGATGGCGTAGGCGTTCACGACCCACTGAAGGCCCTGCTCGCCGAGCCCGAGCCCGGTCCGCATGGACGGCAGGGCCACGTTGACGACGGACACGTCCAGCACGACGAGGAACTGCCCGGCTCAGGTGAGCGCCACCACCAACCAGGTGGGAGGCGCGGTGCGGCGAGGTGTGCGGGTCACTTCGGCGGCTTCGAGCATGAGGGTCATGCTCTCAACCGCTCCGAGCCCCCTGCATCGGGAATTCGGCGTAGGCCTCGCGCCGGCAGGCACCCGGCCCCTTCCCAAGGAAAGGTCAAGTTTTCGTTAGGGTGCCGAAGCAACGGAATAGTTGCCTCGACATACAAGGTTCCCACTTCACGTAACCCGACGCTCCCGGCCTGGAGGCCCTCCTCAATGACGCAGACGACGACAGACCGCCCCGCCGGCAGAGCGAGCGGGGCCGTGGTCCCGGTGCTCGCCTTCGCGGGCATCGTTGTCGCGGTGATGCAGACCCTGCTCGTTCCGGTGATCAAGGATCTGCCGCAGCTGCTGGACACCGCCCCCAGCAACGCCACCTGGGTCCTCACCTCGACCCTCCTGTCGGGAGCGGTGGCCACCCCCATCATGGGCCGCCTCGGCGACCTCTACGGCAAGCGCCGCATGCTGATCCTGAGCCTGGCCGTGATGGTCGTCGGCGCCCTGGTCAGCGCGCTCACCAGCGATCTGCTGCTCATGATCACCGGCCGTACGCTCCAGGGCTTCGCGATGGGCACGATCCCGCTCGGCATCGGCCTGATGCGCGACATGCTGCCCCGCGAGAAGCTCGGCTCGGCGATGGCGCTGATGAGCTCCTCCATAGGCGTCGGCGGCGGCCTCGCCCTGCCCGCCGCCGCCCTCATCGCCCAGCACAGCGACTGGCACGCCCTGTTCCACGGCGCAGCCGGCCTCGGTGCGCTGGCCATCGCCCTGACCCTGCTCGTCGTCCCGGAGTCCCCGGTGCGCGCCGAGGGCTCCTTCGACCTCCCGGGCGCGCTCGGCCTGTCCGCCGGGCTCGTGCTGTTCCTGCTGCCGATCACCAAGGGCAGCGACTGGGGCTGGACCTCCGGCACCACGCTCGGCCTGTTCGCCGCCTCGGCGGTGGTGCTCGTGCTGTGGGGCGTGATGGAGCTGCGCCTGAAGGCCCCGCTGGTCGACCTGCGCACCACGGCCCGCCCGGCCGTCCTCTTCACCAACCTCGCCTCGATCATGGTCGGCGTCTCCTTCTACGTCGTCTCCCTGGTCCTGCCCCAGTTGCTCCAGCTGCCGGCGTCCACCGGCTACGGTCTCGGCCAGTCGATGGTCGTCGCGGGTCTGCTCGTGGCGCCGCTCGGCCTGACGATGATGGTCACGGCGCCCGTCTACGCCCGGCTGTCCGCGAAGTACGGCCCCAAGGTCACCCTGGTCCTCGGCCTGCTGATCATCGCGATCGGCTACGGCGCCGGTCTCGGCCTGATGAGCGCCGCCTGGCAGAGCCTGGTCATCTCGGTCCTGCTGGGCGCGGGCATCGGTCTCGCCTACTCCTCGCTGCCCGCGCTGATCGTCGGCGCGGTCCCGGCGTCGGAGACGGGTGCGGCCAACGGCCTCAACACCCTGATGCGCTCCATCGGTACCTCGGTGTCGAGCGCCGTGATCGGCATGGTGCTGGCGGACACCGCGAACAACGTCGGCGGCGTCGAGATCCCGACCATGCACGGCTTCCGGGTCTCCTTCCTGATCGCGACGGGCGCGGTGGCCGTGGGCCTGCTCCTGGCACTGTTCCTGCCGGGCCGACGGCCTTCGGACAAGCCGCAGTTGCGCGCGAGCAGCGAGGAGGACGCGGCGCTGGAGCGCGCCGAGCGGGTCCTGCGCGGTTTCCGTGGCCGGGTGCTGACCGCGGACGGTGCTCCCGTCGCCCGCGCCAAGGTCACGCTGATCGACCGCCGCGGCCGCCAGGCCGGGGCGACGCTCTCCGCCGAGGACGGCAGCTACGCGCTCGCCGTCCCCGCGCAGGGCTCCTACGTCGTGGCCGCACGCGCCGCGGGGCACGGTCCGCTCGCCTCGTCCGCGACCCACGCGGGCGACGAACGCCCGGTCGACCTGGACCTGTCGCTGCCGGGCGAGACGGTGTCCGCCTGACCCGCCGTCCCACTCCGTTACTCACCGGTACCCCCTGTCGTCCTCCCGGCAGGGGGTACGGCACGATGGCGCCCTGACCGTCGTACGACCGAGAGGAACCCCATGCCCGCGGCGCCGAAGCCCGAGATCCTGGCCGCGTTCGAGGCGGCGAAGGGGTTCATGCCCGCCGGCGAGGGCCTGGCCCTGTACGCGGCGGCGGTGGAGGCCGGGCGGCTCGGGCTGCCGCTGCTGGAGGTCGGCACCTACTGCGGCCGGTCCACGATCCTGCTCGCCGACGCGGCCCGCGAGGCCGGGGTCAGCGCGCTCACCGTGGACCATCACCGCGGCAGCGAGGAGCAGCAGCCGGGCTGGGAGTACCACGACCCGGAGACCGTCGACCCGGAGGTCGGGCTGATGGACACACTGCCCACGTTCCGGCGCACGCTCCACCGGGCGGGCCTGGAGGAGCACGTGGTCGCGCTGGTCGGGCGTTCCCCGCGGATCGCCGCGTTCTGGCGGACGCCGCTGGGGTTCGTCTTCATCGACGGCGGCCACACCGACGAGCACGCAGGCGCCGACTACGAGGGCTGGGCCCCGCACGTCGCCGAGGGCGGCCTGCTGCTCATCCACGACGTCTTCCCCGACCCGCAGGACGAGTTCACCGGCCAGGCCCCCTACCGGATCTACCTCCGGGCCCTGGCCTCCGGCGCGTTCACCGAGGTCTCGGCGACGGACTCGCTGCGGGTGCTGCGCCGCACCGGCCCGGGCATCTGAGAGACCGGCTGGGCGGGTGAACTGCGCCCTCCGCACCCCTGCCCGGTCGGCCCACGGGCGGCGTGGCGCGTCGGCGGACGACCGCCACTGCCCAAGGATCCGGGCGCGTGGCACACACCTTCGCAGAGCTCGTGGAGAAGCAGCGCGCGGCGGACGAGGCGTACGCCCGCGTGCGTCACCTCCAGGACGCCTACGGGCCGCCCACCCAGACCAAGTGGAGCGACCAGCAGACCACCACCTGGGAGACGGCCTGGCGCGCCTGGCGCGATCTCGCCCGGGACGTCCAGGCGGCGGTGACCGGGTACGCGAAGCAGGAGGGCACACCGCGCCAGGAGGTGGAGGCGCGGGTGAAGGAGGCGGTACGGCACGGGGACGCCGACGGGAACGGGGCGTAGCCGCCACACCGTCGGGCCGTCCTCGGCCCGCTGCCCCCGCGCGTGGCCGCTAGGGTGGCAGGCGTGTCGTACGCAGGCCCGGACTTCGAACCTCCCCAGAACCGCCGCCCCCGCCGGGGCCCCCTGACCGTCGCGCTCGCCGCGCTGGTGCCGGGGGCGCTGCTCGGCTGGCTGGTGTACGAGACGGTGGGCGGCCCGGGGGACGACGGGGGTTCGGACCGGGCGACCGTACGGTCCTCCCCTCCCGTCGCGTCGAGCGCGCCCTCCGACGACGCCAAGGAGCCGGGTGCCTCACCGGAGCCCACCGCCACGCCCTCGGCCTCCGCGCCCGCCGCCACCGGCCCGCTCAAGGGCAAGGTCGTCGTCATCGACCCGGGGCACAACCCGGGCAACTTCCGGCACGCCGCCGAGATCAACCGCAAGGTGGACATCGGGACGAACTCGAAGGAGTGCGACACCACGGGCACGTCCACCAACGACGGTTACACCGAGGCGACGTTCACGCTGGACGTGGCGCACCGGATGCGCACGCTGCTGGAGAAGCAGGGCGCCACGGTGAAGCTGACCCAGGACGACGACCGGCCGTACGGGCCGTGCGTGGACGAGCGGGCCCGGATCGGGAACCAGGCGAAGGCCGATGCGGTCGTCTCGATCCACGCGGACGGCTCGGGGGCCGGCAACCGCGGCTTCCACGTGATCCTGCCCGGTTCGGTCGACGCGGGTGCCGCGGACACCCGGGCGATCGTCGGCCCCTCCCGCGACCTCGGCGAGCGCGTCGCGGGCCGTTTCGTCGCGGTCACCGGCAGCGCGCCCTCCAACTACGTCGGCGACGGCGGCGGTCTCGTCACGCGTAAGGACCTGGGCGGTCTCAATCTGTCAACGGTTCCGAAGGTGTTCATCGAGTGCGGCAACATGCGCGATAGCAAGGACGCTGCGTTGCTCACCAGCGGCGCGTGGCGACAGAAGGCGGCGCAAGGGATCTCCGAGGGAATCGTGAGTTTTCTGCGCGGGTAGTCCGAGGCCGGCAGATCCCGGCGGACACCCTGATGGGGCGGACGATAGGGTCCTCCTTACGATGAGGGGCCACCCCCGCGCTTCACACCGAGTCCGGACGGCGGCATGGTGACAGCGACGCCTCTACCGACGATGAGACGACCTACGAAGGACCTGAAGTGAATATCCGCTCCCTCACTCGGGGCGACGGCGTGGTGATCGGAGCAGCGGTATTGCTGTTGATCGCGTCGTTCCTCGACCTCTACTCGTTCGACAATGTCCCCGACAGCGTCGACCTCCCCAGCCTGTGGGGCAGCGGCCCGGTCGTGTTCAGCGTCGTGCTGGCCGGGATCATCGGCGCCGCGCTCGTCGTCGTCGGCCGGGGCCTTCCGCAGGCCCCGAAGGTCGCGGGGCTGGAACTCGTCCCGTTCGGCATCGCCTTCACGGTGTTCGCCGCGTGGAGCGCGCTCGGCAACATCTTCGACGTGCCGGGCGGCTTCGACAACATCGGCGAGAACGGCAGCTCCGGCGCCCCGAGCCCCGGCATCGGCATGTTCCTCGCCCTCGTCGCCACGCTGCTGATGGCCGCCGCCGCCCTCGCCACCCCCCTCGTCCCGGCCCTCAAGGGCGCCCTGCTCCCGGCCCCCCGTCCGGCCTCCCCGCAGCCCTACGGCGCGCAGCCTCCCGGTGGTTACGGCTACCCGGGCGCGCAGCAGCCCGGCGGTTACGGCCAGCCGCAGCCGGGGCAGCCCGGGCAGCCGTTCGGCGGCCAGCCCCAGCAGGCGCAGGCCCAGCCGCAGCCGCAGCAGCCGGCCGGGGACTTCTCCCCGTTCTGGTTCGCGGTGCCGGTGCCGCGGCCGCTGTTCGCGGAGGACGGCTCGCCCACGCCGATCGCCGAACTCGCCCCCGGGACCTGGTACCTGGCCGTCGAGCAGCGCGGTGCGGCCCTGGTCGCCCAGACGCAGGACGGCCGCCGCGGCGTCCTTCAGGACACGTCGGGCATCCAGCGCGGCTGAGCCCTTCAGCGCCTCTCGGCCCCTCGCCCTTCCGGGCGGGGGGCCGTTGTCGTACAGTCGGCGACCCGTCAGCTGACACACCGTCAGGAGGCAGGCATGCGGCTCGGTCTCGCGCTCGGCTACTGGGGCCGCGGCCCCTCCCCCGACCACGTGCGCCTCGCACAGGAAGCCGAACGGCTCGGCTACGACTCGGTCTGGACGGCGGAGTCCTGGGGCTCGGACGCGTTCACCCCGCTCACCTGGATCGCGGCCCACACCTCACGGATCCGGCTCGGCACGGCGGTCGCGCAGATGGCGGCCCGGTCACCGGTGACGACCGCGATGCACGCCCTCACCCTGGACCACCTGTCCGGCGGCCGCATGATGCTGGGCCTCGGCCTCTCCGGCCCGCAGGTCGTCGAGGGCTGGTACGGCCGCCCGTTTCCCGCCTCGCCGCTCACCGCCACCCGCGAGTACGTCGACGTCCTGCGGCAGGTGCTGCGCCGCGAGGCCCCCGTCGAACTGGCGGGCCGCTTCCACTCCCACCCCTACCGGGGCCCCGACGCGACAGGCCTCGGCAAACCCCTCAAGCCGATCACGCACCCGCTCCGCGCCGATCTGCCCGTCCTGCTGGGCGCCGAGGGCCCGAAGAACGTCGCCCAGACGACCCGGATCGCCGACGGCTGGCTGCCGCTGTACTGGTCGCCGACCCGGCCGGAGGTCTACGGTCCGGCCCTGGGCGACCTGCCCGAGGGGTTCCTGGTCGCCCCCATGGCCCAGGTCCGGGTCTGCGACGACGTCGCCGAGGGCCTGCTGCCCGTCAAGGCGATGCTCGGCTTCTACATCGGCGGCATGGGCCACGCGGCCCGCAACTTCCACGCCGACCTGATGGCCCGCATGGGCTACGAGGCCGAGGCCCGCCGCATCCAGGAGCTGTTCCTCTCCGGCCGCAGACAGGAGGCCGTGCTGGCGGTCCCCGACGCCTTCGCCGACGAGATCTCCCTGGTCGGCCCGCGTGAACGCATCGCCGAGCGGCTGGAGTCGTGGCGCCAGGGCCCGGTGACGGACCTCCTCGTGCTCAGCCCCGATCCGCACACCCTGCGGGTGCTCGCCGAGTTGAACGCCTGAGCGAATCCCCTGGTTTCATCCAGAGTTCAAGGGCAATCCGGAAGGTATGTCCCCTCGATATCGCAACGGTGCGACGCAAGCCGGCACGATCGTGGCGGTCGTGGCCGACATCATGGCCCTGATCCTGGGTCTCTGGATCCTGATGTACCTGCTGGACGCGAACCCCGGCAACTCGTTCGTCCAGTTCATCCACGACGCGGCCCGCTGGCTCGCCGGCTGGTCGCACGACCTGTTCACCTTCGACGAGGCGTGGGCCCGAGTGGTCTGCGGTTACGGCCTGGCGGCGGTGGTCTACCTGTTCGTGGGCCACGCGATCGCCAACAGGGTCCGCCACTGACAACGCCCAGAGGGGCTCGCCCGAAGGGGCGCGGGGAACTGCGCGAGCAAACCCACACAACCCGCGCCCGCACAACTGGCGAGCCCTCCGAGCTCCTAGGCGCAGCAGTCCGACTCAAGCCCCACAGGCAAGTCCCCACCGAACACCTGGCACGTGGCCTCGTGACCCCCCAACGCGGCCACGGCCAGCAACAACGACCCCGCCGTCCACGTCGTCAACTCCCGCGGCCAGATCGCGTCGTCGTCGAACACGTACCCGGTCCAGTACAGCCCGCTGTCCTCGTCCCGCAGATGCCGGATCGACTGAAGGATCTCCAACGCCCGGTCGGACTCCCCCATCGCCCAGAGCGCCAGCGCGAGTTCGGCCGACTCACCCCCCGTCACCCACGGATTCGGCACCACGCACCGCACGCCCAGCCCGGGGACGACGAACCGGTCCCAGTCTCCCTCGATCCTGGCCTTGGCCTCCGCGCCGGTCAGCGCACCGCCGAGCACCGGGTAGTACCAGTCCATCGAGTACCGGTTCTTGTCGAGGAACCGCTCGGGGTGGTGGCGTATGGCGTGCCGCAGCGCACCCGCCGCCAGCTCCCAGTCGGGTTGGGCCTCTTCACGCTGCTCGGCGATGGCCAGGGCGCAGCGCAGCGCGTGGTGGATGGAGGAGCTGCCCGTCAGCAGGGCGTCCGTCGTCTGCGTACCGTCGTCGTCGCGCCGCCAGCCGATCTGCCCGCCGGGCTGCTGGAGGCGCAGCACGAACTCCACGGCCGCGTACACCGCCGGCCACATCCGGTCCAGGAACGCGTCGTCGCCGGTGGAGAGGTAGTGGTGCCAGACGCCGACGGCTATGTAGGCGACGAAGTTGGTTTCCCGGCCCCGGTCGGTGACCGCGTCGGGGTCGCCGTCGGTGTAGGCGGCATACCAGGAGCCGTCCTCGTTCTGGTGCCGGGCCAGCCACAGGTAGGCGCGTTCGGCGGCCTCGTGCTCACCGGCCGTGTCGAGTGCCATGGCCGCTTCGACGTGGTCCCACGGGTCGAGGTGGTGCCCCCGGAACCAGGGGATCGCGCCGTCCTCGCGCTGCACGGCGAGGATGCCGGCGACGGTCGCGGCGGCCTGCCCGGCGGTGAGGACCCCGGGCAGGACGAGGTGTTCTGTCCGGGGGGTCGTCACTTGGCGTCCACCCGGGGCAGGTGCGGCTTGGTCGCGTACGCCACGAAGCTCTTGCCGATCAGCGGGTTCAGCGCCTGCTCGGCGACCCGGGTGGCCAGCGGCTTCTTCATGATGTCCCAGACGAGCAGCTTGTGGTACGCCCGCACCGGCAGCGCCTTGTCGTTGTCGACGCCGAAGGCGCACTTGAGCCACCAGTAGGGCGAGTGCAGGGCGTGGGCGTGGTGCGTGCCGTAGGGCTCCAGGCCGGCCTCGCGGATCTTCTCCACCAGCTCGTCGGCCTTGTAGATGCGGATGTGGCCGCCCTCGACCTCGTGGTAGGCGTCGGAGAGGGCCCAGCAGACCTTCTCGGGCCCGTAGCGCGGGACGGTGACGGCGATGCGCCCGCCGGGCTTCAGCACCCGCACCATCTCCGCGAGGACGCCCTTGTCGTCCGGGATGTGCTCCATCACCTCGGAGATGATCACGACGTCGAAGGACTCGTCGGGGAAGGGCAGCGCGAGGGCGTCGCCCTCCATGGCCGTGGCGGTGGCGCCCTCGGGGGCCTCGCCGGCCTCCTTCATCGCCGCGAACCACTTGGCGACCTCGCGGATCTCGTCGGCGTTCTGGTCCAGGGCCACGACCTGCGCGCCCCGCCGGTAGCACTCGAAGGCGTGCCGGCCGGCACCGCAGCCGAGGTCCAGGACGCGGTCGCCCGGGGCGAGCGGGAACCGGGAGAAGTCGACGGTCAGCACGTGGCCCTGCTTTCGGAGTTGACGCCTTCTACATCTGCCGGGGCTGCGGGGACAGCACCGGCTGTGCCTGCCGGGGCTACGGCTGCGGCACCGGCCGAGGGGGCCGAAAGGCCGGAAGTGTGCGGGACGGTGCGCACCCCGGCCCGGTCGATCGCCTCGCGGTAGCGGGCCACCGTGCCCTCCGCGGCCCTGGCCCAGGTGAAGTGCCGCAGGACCCGTTCGCGCCCGGCCGCGCCGAGGCGGGCGCGCAGCTCCGCGTCGCCCAGCAGCCGGCCCAGGCCCGCGGCGAGCGCGCCCGCGTCGCCGGGCGGTACCGCGAGGCAGGTCTCGCCGTCACGGCCGGCGACCTCCGGAATGGCGCCGCCGGTCGTGGCGAGCAGGGGCGTGCCCGTCGCCATGGCCTCGGCGGCCGGGAGCGAGAAGCCCTCGTAGAGCGACGGCACGCAGGCGACCTGCGCCGAGCGCACGAGGTCGACGAGTTCCGCGTCGGAGATGCCCTTGACGAACTCGACGGCCCCGGCGAGGCCGTAGCGCTCCATCGCCTGGGCGACCGGCCCTTCGGTGGGACGCTTGCCGACGACGACGAGATGGGCGCCGGGGTGCTCGGTCCGCACCTTGGCCAGTGCCTCGACGAGGTGCACCAGGCCCTTCAGCGGCACGTCCGCGCTGGAGGTCGTCACGATCCGCCCCGGCACGACCGGCACCGAGGGGTCGGGCGAGAACAGGTCGGTGTCGGCGCCGATGTGGACGACGTGGATGCGGTCCGGCCGGACGCCGAGGTGGTCGATGATCTCCTGCTGCGAGGTGCCGGACACGGTGAGCACGGACGGCAGCCGACGCGCGACGCGCTTCTGCATGCGCGTGAAGCCGTACCACCGCCGTACCGAGGCGCGCCGCTTCCAGCCGTCCGCAGCGTCCAGCTCCAGCTGCCGGTCGACGGTGATGGGGTGGTGGACGGTCGTCACCAGGGGTGCGCCGACATCGCCCAGCAGGCCGTAGCCGAGGGTCTGGTTGTCGTGCACGACGTCGAACTCGCCGCGGCGGGCGCGCAGATGGCGGCGGGCACGCAGCGAGAAGGTCAGCGGTTCGGGGAAGCCGCCCGTCCACATCGTCGCGACTTCCAGCGCGTCGATCCAGTCGCGGTACTCGCCGCGTCCCGGTGTGCGGAAGGGATCCGGCTGGCGGTACAGGTCGAGGCTGGGCAGCTCGGTGAGACGCAGCCCGTCATAGCCCTCGTCGAGGACGGGGTAGGGCTGGGCGCCGATGACCTCGACCCGGTGGCCGAGGCGGGCCAGTTCGCGGGAGAGATGCCGGACATAGACGCCCTGTCCGCCGCAGAACGGGTTTCCTTTGTAGGTGAGGAGCGCGATGTGGAGCGGTCGCAAGCCGTCGGCGGCGGGGCCCTCCGTAGCCCCGGCCTGACTGGCCTCAGCGGTCACTCTGGGCCCCCTTCTCCCTGCACTGTCCCGCGAGATTACGCCGGGACGCTAATCTAGAACAAGTTTCAGACTTGATCGTTCGGAGGCTCTGAATCTACCGGCAGGTAGGGGTGCTGTGAGCAGTGGATCAGGTGATTCACGCCACGGCCGGCGCCGTGCCATGCTGTGTGATCACTCGTCCTCACGGACGGTCACGGAACGGGACCGACACATGCCCGCGGAAGCCAAGGTGAGCGCCAAGGTGAACAAGCCGGCCAAGGTGGAAGCCAGAGCGGCAGCCCCCGCCTCCCCGCCCCTCACGGAGCGGCAGGAGGCCCGCCGCCGCCGCATCCTGCACGCGAGTGCGCAGCTGGCCAGCCGGGGCGGCTTCGACGCCGTGCAGATGCGGGAGGTCGCGGAGTCCTCCCAGGTGGCGCTCGGCACGCTGTACCGGTACTTCCCTTCCAAGGTCCACCTGCTGGTCGCCACCATGCAGGACCAGCTGGAGCACATGCACGGCACCCTGCGGAAGAAGCCCCCGCAGGGCGAGACGGCCGCCGAGCGGGTCGCGGAGACGCTGATGCGGGCCTTCCGCGCCCTCCAGCGCGAGCCGCACCTGGCCGACGCGATGGTCCGGGCCCTCACCTTCGCCGACCGCAGCGTGAGCCCCGAGGTCGACCAGGTCTCCCGCCAGACGACGGCGATCATCCTGGACGCGATGGGTCAGGAGAACCCGACACCCGAGCAGCTCTCGGCGGTCCGGGTCATCGAGCACACCTGGCACTCGGCGCTGATCACGTGGCTGTCGGGCCGGGCCTCGATCGCCCAGGTGAAGATCGACATCGAGACGGTGTGCCGTCTGATCGACCTGACGGCACCGACCGCTCCGTAGCCCTCCGGACACACCGAGGACCTACGAGACGGGTTCCCTTCGCCGGCATGGTCCGGATCAGGTGATGGGGGTCGCCTTCCGGGCGCCCGGCCTCGCGGCCCTGCGTCCTTCCGGCCTCTCAGCCCTACCGTCGCAGTCGGCACCAGCGGAAGCCGGAACTGAAGCTTCCCGCCCATGTCGGCTACTCCGGTCGGACTCCCTCACTCGCCTCGTAGGCCGATTTCCAGGATAGAACGCCGGCAAGGGAATGAAACCCCTCGATTCATGATTTTTCGGGCGCCACTACGGCGCTACGAGCGCTACTCGTCCGGCGGGAACACCGCCTCCCCGCTGTCCCCCAGCGTGATCGTGATCGCCTCCGCCGGGCAGCATTCGGCCGCCTCCAGCACCCGCTCGTTCGCGTCCACGTCGGGGGCCGTGGGGCGGGACTGGCGGGCGGTGTCCAGGCGGAAGCCGTCGGGCGCGTGATGGAGGCACTGCGCCGAGCCGATGCACAGGGAGCGGTCGACCTCGATGTGCCAGCGGTCGCCCATCGCTAGGCCTGCGCCGGGAGGTGGATCATCTTGTGCTCCAGGTACTCGCCGTACCCCTCGGGCCCGAACTCCCGCCCGAGGCCCGAGTTCTTGTAGCCGCCGAAGGGGCCGAGCATGTCCAGGCTGAAGGTGTTGACGGAGTACGTGCCCGTACGGACCTGCCGGGCGATGTCGATGCCGTGCTCCACGTCAGCCGTCCACACGCTGCCGCTCAGACCGTAGTCGGAGTCGTTGGCGATCTTCACGGCGTCGGACTCGTCGTCGTAGGGCAGCAGGCAGATCACCGGGCCGAAGATCTCCTCGCGGGCGATGCGCATGGAGTTGTCGACGTCGCCGAAGAGGGTCGGTTCGACGTACCAGCCGCGGTCCAGGCCGGCCGGGCGTCCGCCGCCGGTCAGGATCTTGGCGCCCTCCTCCTGGCCGATGCGGATGTAGTCGAGGTTGCGCTGCTGCTGCCGCCGGGCCACCAGGGGGCCCACCTGGGTCGCCGGGTCCAGCGGGTCGCCGACCGTCAGGGCGCCCGCAGCGGCGGCGAGGGCGTCGGCGAACTCGTCGTAGCGGGAGCGCGGCAGGAGGATGCGGGTCTGGGCGACACAGGCCTGTCCGTTGTTCATCCAGGCCGCGGGGGCGATGCCCGCGACGGCCGTCCCGAGGTCCGCGTCCGGCAGGACGACGGCCGCGGACTTGCCGCCGAGTTCGAGCGTGACGCGGGTGAGATTGCGGGCGGCGACCTCCATCACGCGCTTGCCGGCCGCGACCGACCCGGTGAAGGAGACCTTGTCGACGCCGGGGTGCCCGACCAGGTACTCGCTGACGTCCCGGTCGGCGGGCAGGATCGACAGCACGCCCTCCGGCAGCCCGGCCTCGCGGGCGATCTCGCCGAGCAGATAGGCGTCGAGCGGCGATTCGGGCGAGGGCTTGAGGACGACCGTGCAGCCGGTGAGCAGGGCCGGGGCGAGCTTGGCGGCTGCGACGAACTGCGGGACGTTCCAGGGGACCACCGCGGCCACGACCCCGACGGGCTCGCGCCGGACGAGGATCTTGCCGAGCACGCCGTCGCGCCGCTCCTCGTGGGTGAAGTTCCGGGCGACGGTGATCGCCGAGTCCCAGACCATCACCGCGCCGAGGGCCTGGGCGAGGACGCTCCAGGAGTACGGCGAGCCGTTCTGGGCGGAGATCACGCGGGCGATCTCGTCGTGCCGGAGAGCGATGGCGTCCTTGATCCGGCCCACGACCTCGATCCGCTCGCCGAGGCTCATGCGCGGCCAGGGCCCCTCGTCGAACGCCCGCCGGGCCGCCGCCACGGCCCGGTCCACATCCGCCGTCGAGGCGTGCGGGACGCGCCCGATGACCTCCTCGGTGTGCGGCGAGATCACCTCGATGACGTCCTGGCCCAGGGGGTCGGTCAACTCCCCGCCGATGAACAGCTGTCCGTGTTCCACGAGCTCGGTCATGGCCGACTGCCTCCCCGGGAGCGTTCTCTGACGGTTCATCAGATATGCCCACTGATACCAGCCCGGCCCGCAGGAGTCCACGGACCGCGCACCACAGGGGGACCCCTATTGGAACCCGTTCTAGTTATAGTGACGAGGAGCCGGCGACAGGGGAGCCCATGACACAGGTGACCGATCACGGCGGAGGCGTCCGGTCCCTCCGGGTCCCGATCCCGGACAACCCGCTCGGCCACACGCTGGTGTACGTCGTCGACACCGACCGCGGCCCGGTGCTGATCGACACCGGCTGGGACGACCCGGAGTCCTGGGACACCCTCGCGGAGGGCCTCACGGCCTGCGGCACCTCGGCCGCCGAGATCCACGGCGTGGTCATCACCCACCATCACCCGGACCACCACGGCCTGTCCGGCCGGGTCCGGGAGGTGTCGGGCGCGTGGATCGCGATGCACGCGGCGGACACCGCGGTCGTGCGGCGGACCCGGGAGGCCCGCCCCGAGCGCTGGTTCACCTACATGGCGGCCAAGCTCGCCGCGGCCGGCGCGCCCGAGGAGCACGTCGCCCCGCTGCGGGCACCCCGGCCCCGCGCCCTGCCCGGCCTCTCCCCCGCGCTGCCCGACCGCGACATCGTCCCCGGCGAACTCCTGGCGCTGCCCGGCCGCCGCCTGCGCGCGATCTGGACCCCGGGGCACACACCGGGCCACGTCTGCCTCCATTTGGAGGAGACCCACCCGGCACACCTCCCGGGCCGGGGCCGCCTGTTCTCCGGTGATCACCTGCTGCCCGGCATCACCCCGCACATCGGCCTCTACGAGGATCCGGACGACACCACCGTCACCGACCCCCTGGGCGACTACCTCGACTCCCTGGAGCGCGTCGGCCGGCTGGCCCCCGCCGAGGTCCTCCCGGCCCACCAGCACCCGTTCTCCGACGCCGCCGGTCGCGTACGGGAGTTGCTCACCCACCACGAGTCCCGCCTGACGGACCTGCTGGCGCTGCTCGCCGAGCCCCTCACCCCCTGGCAGCTCGCCGAGCGCATGGAGTGGAACCGCCCCTGGGCCGAGATCCCGTACGGCTCCCGCACCATCGCCGTCTCGGAGGCCGAGGCGCATCTGCGGCGGCTGGTGAAGCTGGGCCGGGCGGAGGCGGTGCCGGGGAGCGAGCCGGTGAGGTACGCGGCGGTGTAGGCAACGGGCAAGGCCAGGTGCAACCGTGTCGCCGGATGGCCCGGAGGAATGCTAAGAACCCCCATGGACCCCATGGAGCACCTCCTCGCCGAACGCGCCTGCGAGCGCCTGATCCTGGACTTCGTCCACCGGCTCGACCTGGGCGAACCCTCCTCCGTCGCCGAGCTGTTCACGGAGGACGGCGTCTGGCAGTGGCCGCACGACGGGCGGCGGGTCGAGGGACGCGACGCTCTTCGTGCGTACTTCGGATCCCGTCCGGCCGACCGGCTGTCCCGCCGCATGATGTCCAATGTCCTGGTCACGGTGACAACGCCGGACACGGCGCGGGCGGTCTCCTACTTCACGACGTACCGCGTCGACGGCTACGAGGGCGGTGTCGTCCCGGCCGGGCCGCCGGTCCAGATCGGGCACTACGAGGACGCCTTCCGCCGGGCCGGCGACGGGACCTGGCTGCTCGCCTCACGCACCCTCCACCTTCCCTTCGGCGGACCCACTCCGCGTCCGGACATGCCCGCGTCACAGGGCTCTTGACGTTGCCGGGCGCCCCCTAGGATGGTCGGACGCAACGCTCGCACCGGGAGAGACGCCCATGGGCACCGAAGAGGCCGCACGCACGACGACCGGTAGCGGGGCCCTGGACGGCGGGTGCACCGGGCCCATGGTGCCGCGGCTCGCCCTCGGCGCCCGGCTGCGCGGACTGCGGGAGGAGCGGGGCATCGGCCGGGCGGACGCCGGGCACGTCATCCGTGCCTCCTCCTCCAAGATCAGCCGGATGGAGGCCGGCCGCCACGGTTTCAAACTGCGTGACGTCGCCGATCTGCTCACCCTCTACGGCGTCACCGACGAGGCCGAGCGGGCCACCTTGCTGGCGCTGGCCGAGCAGGCCAACACCCCTGCCTGGTGGCGGTACTACAGCGATGTCGTGCCCACCTGGACGCAGACCTACCTCGGTGCCGAGCAGGCGGCGAGCCTCATCCGCTGCTTCCGGGTCCAGCGCGTCCCCGGCCTGCTGCAGACCCCCGGCTACGCCCGGGCCGACGCCCGGCTCGCCCACCCGGACGCGGGGGCGGCGGAGACCGATCGCCGGGTCGCGCTGCGGATGGCCCGCCAGCGGATCCTGCACCGGCAGCCGGCGACCCGGCTGTGGGCCGTGATCGACGAGGCGGCGCTGCGCCGCCCGGTGGGCGGTATGCGTGTGATGCGGGAGCAGCTCAGGCATCTCATCGAGATGTGCCGGCTGCCGCATGTCACGGTGCAGATCCTGCCGTTCGCGGCCGGCGCGCACGCCGCGGAGGGCGGGCCGGTCACCATTCTGCGGCTGCCCGGCGGGCAGTTGCCCGACGTGGTCTACCTGGAGCAGCTCACCGGCGCGCTCTACCCCGACCGGCCGGCCGACATCGAGTGCTACTGGGACGCCATGAACCGGCTGGTGGTCGAAGCCGAGTCGCCGGACGAGACCCCGACCATCCTGCACCGCATCCTTCAGGAGACCTGAGCGCTCAGTTCTTGCGGGCGACGCCGCCGTACTGGTGGACCTCGGCGGGGAGGCCCAGGGCCGCCGCGTCGGGGCGCCAGCGCGAGCAGGAGGCCACGCCCGGTTCGAGCAGCTCCAGACCGTCGAAGTAGCGCGCGATCTGCTCGGGGCTGCGCAGGATGTACGGGATCGAACCGCCGTCGTTGTACTGCTGGATGGCGCGGACGTAGTCCTCGTCCGTGTCGGTCGAGTCGTACTGCACGAGGTAGCTGCCGGGCGGCAGGGCGTCCACCAGCTGCCGGACGATCGAGCGGGCTTCGTCGTGGTCCTCGATGTGGCCCAGGATGCCCATCAGCATGAGGGCGACGGGCCGGTCGAAGTCCAGGGTCTTCCCGGCCTCCCGGACGATCGTGCCCGGCTCGCGCAGGTCGGCGTCGACGTAGTTGGTGACGCCTTCCGCCGTGCTGGTGAGCAGCGCGCGGGCGTGGGCCAGCACCAGGGGGTCGTTGTCGACGTAGACGATCCGGCTCTCCGGGGCCACGCGCTGGGCGATCTGGTGGGTGTTGTCGACGTTGGGCAGGCCGGTGCCGATGTCCAGGAACTGGCGGATGCCCTCCTCGGCGGCCAGGTGGCGGACGGCCCGGGCGAGGAAGTAGCGGGCGGCGCGGGCGCCCGTCTCGATGCCGGGGAAGACCTCGCGGAACGCGTCACCGGCCACCCGGTCGACCTCGTAGTTGTCCTTCCCGCCCAGCCAGTAGTTCCAGATCCGGGCCGAGTGCGGCACCGAGGTGTCGATCTTGGGGAACGGCTCCTGCTCGGGGGTCTCGGCCTGGTCGGTCATGGACGCTCCTGCGTGAGTGGTCGGGGAGCCCCACGTTAGCCGGTCTGCGCCCTGGAGAGGATCAACTCGGCTGCGGCGTCGAGGAGTTCGACTTCCGCCCGGCCCATCGTCGGGTTGGCTCCCCGGCGGCGCAGGGCCTCGGTCAGGGCCGTGCGGGTGAGCGGGGACGGGCCGGCGAGGAGGGCGGTCAGCATGGTGTCCGCGGGTGCGGAGAGGGCGTCACCGGCGACGGCGGCCTGCGCGAGGACCACCGCGGTCGCCGCCCAGTCCAGGCCCGGGTCGCCCTCCTCCGCGTCCGACCAGTCGATGACGCGGGGGCCGTCGGGCGTGATGATCACGTTCTCGGGGTGCAGGTCCAGGTGCAGGACACGGACGGCCGGGTCGGTGGCACGCAGGGCGGGGACGGCGTGCAGGTCGCGCAGCAGCCGGGCCAGGATCGAACCCGCCTCGGCCGGGTTGAGGGTGCCCGCCAGGCAGGCCTGGAGCATGGTCGGGCCGGAGAGCCGCTCCATCACGAGGTCGGTGCGCGAACCGGAGGGCCGGACCCGGGGAACGGGATAACCGTGGGCGCGCAGGTGCTCCATCACGGCGCCCTCGGCCACCGCGTCGCCCCCACCACCCCGCTCCCGGCGCAGCACCCACGCCGCGTCGATCTCGAACACGTCGGCCCGGCGCCCGGCTCCGAGCAGCTGTCCCGGCGTGATCGGCATGAAGCGAAGCTACCCCGCATCGCGGCGCCCTCACCGCTCCGCCCGCACGTGACCGAGCCCCCACCCGGCCCCTTCGGCCGGTTTCCTACGTGCGGGTACAGTAAGCGGGTCGTCATCACACCGTACGGGGGGAAGCCGGTGCAATTCCGGCGCTGACCCTTCCCCAAGTTCTCGACTTCGCTCGAGCAGGGGAGGCCCCTGTCGTGAACCGCCGCCGAGGCGGTGAGCCGGATCGCCCCATACGGTTCGTGACCGGCTCACGTGTCCGGCAGACCGCCGGTGCACGGCACCGTCGAGGTATGCGGAGCCGAGCCGCCGGGGTGTCCCGTGCTGCCCGGCTCCCCCACAGGGAGAGGCACCCGCCGATCATGAACGTCCGCCGCAGCGCCGCGGTCCTGGCCGCCGTCGCCGTGATCGGCGCCGCAACCCCGGCCGCCGCCGCTCCGTCCCCGTCGCCCTCCCAGGCGCTCCCGTCCGCCCTCTACGGCGACAAGGACCCGACGTACGACGGAGTCTGGCGCCAGTCGCTCGCGCTGCTCGCGCAGGACACCGCGGGGGTGAAGCCGGCGGCGAAGTCCGTGCAGTGGCTGGTCCGCCAGCAGTGCGCGGACGGCTCCTTCGCCGCCTACCGCCCCGACCCCACCACCGCGTGCGACGCCAGGACCCTGCTCGACACCAACGCCACGTCCGCCGCCGTGCAGGCCCTCACCGCGCTCGGCGGGCACGACGACACCGCCCGCAAGGCCGTCGGCTGGCTGAAGGCCGTGCAGAACGAGGACGGCGGCTGGGGTTACGCGCCCGGCGGGGCCAGCGACACCAACTCGACGTCGGTCGTCGTGGGCGCGCTCGCCGCCGCGGGCGAGAAGCCGGACCAGGTCGTCAAGGACGGCAAGTCCCCCTACGACGCGCTGCTGAAGCTCGCCCTGCCCTGCGGCGGGGACGGCGACGGCGCCTTCGCGTTCCAGCCGGACAAGAAGGGCGAGCTCGCCGCCAACGCGGACGCCACGGCCGCCGGCGTGCTCGGGGCGATGGGCAAGGGCATGGTCGTCGAGCCCGGCAAGAAGGCCGGCAAGAAGTCCGACGCGACCTGCGAGAAGGCCGCGACGCCGCGGCAGGCGGCGGCGAACGGCGCGGGCTACCTCACCGCCGCCCTCGCCAAGGACGGCAACCACCTCATGTCGGCCCTGGCCGGTGCCGAGCCCCAGCCCGACTTCGGCAACACCGCCGACGCGGTCGTCGCGCTCGCCGCGCAGGGGAACACCGCGCAGGCGGAGAAGTCCGTGCGGTGGCTGGAGAAGAACTCCGCGTCCTGGGCCGCCCAGAGCGGTCCGGCCGCCTACGCGCAGCTGATCTTCGCCGCCCACGCGACGGGCACGAACCCGCGTGACTTCGGCGGCGCGGACCTCGTCAGGCAGCTGGGCGCGACGGGCCCGGCCCCGCAGTCCGCCGGGAAGACCACGTCCGGGGCCGCGGACGAGAAGGAGGACTCCGGCTCGGGCTTCTTCGGGGTCTGGTGGTACGTCGGCGTCTGCCTGGTCGCCGGCATCGGCATCGGGTTCCTCTTCACCGGCCGCAAGAAGCAGCAGCTGTGATCCGCCGGGCCGTTCTCCTCCTCCTGACCCTGCTCCTGCTGTGCGCGGGCGCGGGCCAGGCCCAGGCCGCCGGTTACCGGTACTGGTCGTTCTGGGAGCGCGATGCCGGCCGCTGGGTCTACGCCACCCGGGGCCCGTCCCTGGCCCACCCCTCGGACGGCGACGTCCAGGGCTTCCGCTTCGCGGTGAGCGAGGACTCCGCGAGCGCGGTCCGGCCGCGCGGCACGGCCGACTTCGCGACGATCTGCGCGAGGACACCCGCACAGGACGGCAGGAAGCGGGTGGCCCTGGTCATCGACTTCGGCACACCGTCGGACGCCCCCGGGGGCGAATCCCCGCCCGCCGCCCGCACGGCCTGCGCCCGCGTCTCCCCCGACGCGACGACGGCCGAGGCCCTGGCGGCAGTGGCCAAGCCGCTGCGCTACGACACCGACGCCCTGCTCTGCGCGATCTCGGGCTATCCGCGGAAGGGCTGCGGCGAACAGGTCTCCCAGAAGCAGCGGGAGCAGAAGCCGGCCGCGGAGCGGAACTCCCCCTCGGACGACGGGCCGTCCCTGGGCCTGATCGGCGGCATCGCCGTGGTGGTGGTCCTGGGCGGCGCGGCGGTCTGGCAGGTACGGCGGCGTGGATAGCGGTCTTCGGCGTCGGGGCCGGGCTCAGCTGCACCCCGGCGCCTGGTGGCTCTGGGCACTGGCGCTCGGCACCGCCGCCACCCGCACCACCAACCCCCTGCTCCTCGCGCTCCTCATCTCGGTCTCCGCCTACGTCGTGGCGACCCGCCGTCCCGACACTCCCTGGTCCCGCTCCTACGGCGCCTTCGTCAAACTCGCCCTCGCGGTGATCCTGATCCGCCTCGTCTTCGCGATCGTCCTCGGCTCTCCCGTCCCGGGCACGCACACCCTCCTCACACTGCCCGAACTCCCCCTCCCCGCCTGGGCCCAGGGCATCCGCCTCGGCGGCGAGGTCACCGCGGAGGCCCTCACCTTCGCGCTGTACGACGGTCTGCGGCTGGCCACGCTCCTCATCTGCGTGGGCGCCGCGAACGCCCTCGCGAACCCCTCCCGTCTCCTCAAGTCCCTCCCGGGCGCCCTGTACGAGATGGGCGTCTCGGTCGTCGTCGCCCTCACCTTCGCCCCGAGCCTCATCGCCGACGTCCAGCGGCTGCGCGCCGCACGCCGTCTGCGCGGGCGCCCTGACCAAGGCATCAGGGGCCTGCTGCACGTGGGGCTCCCGGTCCTGGAGGGTGCACTGGAGCGTTCCGTCGCCCTGGCCGCCGCGATGGACGCCCGCGGCTACGGCCGTACCGCACAGGTCCCGCCCGCGGTGCGCCGTACCACCGCCGCCCTCACCCTCGGCGGTCTGCTCGGCGTCTGCGCGGGAACGTACGGCCTCCTCACGGCCGAAGGCGCCGCTTATGGTCTGCCCGTCCTCCTCGCGGGTCTCGCCGCCGCCCTCGCGGGCCTCAAGCTCGGCGGCCGCCGGTCCCTGCGCACCCGCTACCGCCCGGACCGCTGGGACGTGCGCGCCTGGCTGGTCGTCGCCTCCGGCGTCGCGGTGGCGGCCCTGCTCGCCCTCGCCGCGGCCCGTGACCCCGCGTCCCTCCACCCCGGCGTGGTCCCGCTGGTCGCTCCCGCCCTCCCCCTCTGGCCGGCCGCGGCCGTACTGCTCGGCCTGCTGCCCGCGTTCGCCGCCCCCGACCCCAAGGAGCTGTCGTGATCCGCTTCGAGGATGTCTCCGTGACCTACGACGGGGCCACCGAACCCACCGTCAGGGGCATCGACTTCGAGGTTCCGGAAGGCGAACTCGTCCTGTTGGCGGGCCCCTCCGGCGTCGGCAAGTCCACCGTCCTGGGCGCGGTGAGCGGACTCGTCCCGCACTTCACGGGCGGGACCCTGCACGGCCGGGTCACGGTCGCCGGCCGCGACACCCGCACCCACAAACCGCGCGAACTGGCCGATGTCGTGGGGACGGTCGGCCAGGATCCGCTCTCCCACTTCGTCACGGACACCGTCGAGGACGAACTCGCCTACGGCATGGAGTCGCTGGGCGTGGCCCCGGACGTGATGCGCCGCCGCGTCGAGGAGACCCTGGACCTGCTGGGCCTGGCCACCCTGCGCGACCGGCCCATCGCCACGCTCTCCGGCGGCCAGCAGCAGCGCGTCGCGATCGGCTCGGTCCTCACCCCGCACCCGGGCGTCCTCGTCCTCGACGAGCCGACCTCCGCGCTGGACCCGGCGGCAGCGGAGGAGGTGCTGGCCGTGCTCCAGCGGCTCGTGCACGACCTCGGCACCACGGTCCTCCTGGCCGAACACCGCCTGGAACGCGTCATCCAGTACGCCGACCAGGTCGTCCTCCTGCCCGCCCCGGGCGCCTCCCCGGTGCTGGGCGATCCGGCCGAGGTGATGGCCGTGTCCCCGGTGCACCCGCCGGTGGTGGCCCTGGGCCGTCTGGCGGGCTGGACCCCCCTTCCCCTGACGGTCCGCGACGCCCGGCGCAGGGCGGGACATCTGAAGCAACAGCTGGAGAACGCCCCTCTCCAGGGGCGCGGGGAACTGCGCGATCAACCACATTCGGCCCGCACCCGCCCACACTCCGCACCTCCCACCCCCATAGGCGAAGTACGCTCCCTCTCCGTACTCCGCGGCCGCATCCAAGCCCTGCACCACATCGACCTCACCATCACCCCCGGCGAGACCATCGCCCTCATGGGCCGCAACGGCGCCGGGAAATCGACCCTCCTCAACGCCCTGGTCGGCCTCGTGAAGCCCAGCTCCGGAACCGTCCGCATCGGCGAAGCCACCCCCCACCGCACCGCACCGAAGGACCTCGTCCGCAAGGTCGGCCTGGTCCCCCAGGAGCCGCGGGACCTGCTCTACGCCGACACCGTCGCCGCCGAGTGCGCGGCGGCCGACCGGGACGCCGGCGCGAACCCGGGCACCTGCCGGGCCCTGGTCACCGAGCTGCTGCCCGGCGTCGCCGACGAAACCCACCCCCGTGACCTCTCCGAAGGGCAGCGGCTCGCGCTCGCCCTGGCCGTCGTGCTGACCGCCCGGCCCCCGCTGCTCCTGCTGGACGAGCCGACCCGGGGCCTGGACTACGCGGCGAAGGCCCGGCTGGTCACGGTGCTGCGCGCGCTGGCCGCCGAGGGGCACGCCATCGTCCTGGCCACGCACGACGTGGAGCTCGCGGCGGAGCTCGCCCACCGGGTGGTGCTGCTGGCCGAGGGCGAGGTGATCGCGGACGGCCCGACGGCCGATGTCGTGGTCTCCTCGCCGTCGTTCGCCCCGCAGGTCACCAAGATCCTCGCTCCCCAGCACTGGCTCACGGTCACCGAGGTCCGCGCGGCCCTCCGGGAGACCGGCCGATGAGCCTCCGGACTTCCACCCGCGGGCCCGCTCAGCGCCAGGCCCGGGCCGTCCGCCTCGGCCCTCGCTCCCTCACCGCCCTGGCCCTGGTCAGCGCGGTGGGCGTCGCCGGCTTCGGCTGGCCCTTCCTCGCCCCGCCCACGTCGCGGCTCAGCGCGCACGCACAGGACGCGCCCTGGCTGTTCGCGGGCCTGCTGGTGCTGCTGGTGGCGGTCGTGGCCGCGGCGATCTCGGAGTCCGGGCTCGGCCCGAAGGCGGTCGCGATGCTCGGCGTGCTGGCCGCCACGGGGGCGGCCCTGCGGCCGATCGGGGCCGGCACCGCCGGTATCGAGCCGATGTTCTTCCTGATGGTGCTGAGCGGCCGGGTGCTCGGCCCGGGCTTCGGGTTCGTCCTCGGCTCGGTGACCATGTTCGCGTCGGCGCTGCTCACCGGCGGGGTCGGGCCGTGGCTGCCGTTCCAGATGCTGGCGATGGGCTGGTTCGCGATGGGCGCGGGCCTGCTGCCGGGCCCGGACCGGCTGCGCGGGCGGACCGAACTCGTGATGCTCGCCGGCTACGGCTTCCTCGCCGCGTTCGCCTACGGCACGGTGATGAACATGGCGGGCTGGCCTTTCATGGGCGCTCTCGCCTCGAACGTGGCCTTCGACCCGCAGGCGCCGGTCGCCGAGAACCTGGCCCGTTTCGTCGCGTACTGCGTCGCCACGTCGCTCGGCTGGGATCTGGGCCGTGCCCTCGTCACGGTCGTGCTGACCCTCGTCGTGGGGCCCGCGGTCCTCAGGGCGCTGCGCCGGGCCACGCGACGGGCGGCCTTCGAGGCGCCGGTCACGTTCGAGGCGCCCCGGCAGTGAAACGCCCCACATGACCCGGGTCACGTACGAAGCGAGATCGTGGAGACCGCACCAGGTCACTGCCGGAACCCTCGTCCCGCATACGGCCACGCGTAGAAACAGGGAGCTTTGCGGGCCGCCGCAGGAGCTGTTCCCGTGGAGCGAAGGCGGCGGCCTCTGATCCCCTGGGCCGCCGCCTTTCCCATGGGGTGATCTTGAGGGGCGGCTCGCCCGTGACCGGCGTCGAGATCCGCGTCCGGGTCCGGTCATGGCCGGGCGCGGACTGCCGGGACGCATTGTCGGGCCGGGGGTCCGCACGGAAGTCTCCTTGCCTGTGACCAGTGCAGAGGTTGGAGAGGCCATGCGTTCCCCGCTCATACGTTCCTTCTCGCAGCTCGACTCCCTGGACCCGGACCTCCCCGTCGTGACGCTGTTCAGCGGCGGGCTCGACAGTTCGTATCTGCTGCTGCGGCTGCGGCGGATGGGCATCCGCGAGGTGCACGCCGTGAGCGTGGACATCGGCGAGGACGAGTCGAGCGGCTACAAACGCCAGATCGCCGAGGCGCTCGGCGCGACGATCCACATCCTCCACCGCCGGGCCGAGTTCGCCGAGCAGTACGTCGCTCCCGCGATCGCCGCCCAGGCCGTGTACCTCGGGATCCATCCCGTCAGCTCCACGCTGAGCCGTCCGCTGATCGCGCACAGCGCGGTCGCATTGGCCCGTGCGCTCGGCGCGCAGGCCGTGCTGCACACCGCCAACCGCTCCCAGAACACCCTGCGCCGCCTCAACGGTGCGCTGACGCTGCTCGGTTACGAGGGCGTGTTCGGCAGCCCCTACGACCTCGATCCCGTCACGCGCGACGACAAGCTGGCCGAGCTGCGCGACGCCGGTATCGATCTGCTCGCCGGGCGGATCGTCAGCGGCGATTCCAACCTGTGGTGCCGCGAGTTCGAGTCGGGCATCCTCGACGACCCCGAGCTCCACGAGGTCCCCGAGGAGATGTACACCTGGAGCCGGCCGACCGCCCTCCCCGGCGACACCGACACCCTCACCGTCACCTTCGAGCAGGGAGTGCCCGTCGCTCTCGACGGAGAGCCGCTGCCTCTGACCCGGCTGATCGAGCGCCTCAACCGGAGGGTCGGCGCGTACGGACTCGGCCGTTACTCCGGCCTGGAGCACCTCGACCACGGTGAGAAGGTCCTCGAGATCCGGGAGATGCCCGCCGCATGGCTCCTGCTCAGCGGCTACCGGCACATCGAGAGCGCCTGCCTGGACGCCGAACTCATCCGCGAGAAGCGGCATCTGGAGCAGGTCTGGACACGCGAGGCCCTCGAAGGCCGCTGGTTCGGCGAACTGCGGCTCGCCGCACAGGTGTTCATCGATGCCTGCGCCGCCCGCACCACCGGGGCCGTGACCTGGCGGCTGCGCAGCGGTGGTGCCGACACGCGCTCCATCACCGTCGGAGAGCCGCTGTATCTGCGCGACCGGGAGGCGTGGGAGGAGCGGTCGATCAGCGCGGAGTCGGCGCCGTTCGCCCCGGCGGCCGCCCCGGCCCTCGTCACCGTCTGACCGACCCTGCGCGCCCCCCTTCTCGCCCTCTCCTCCTTCATTCGCGGATCCCACCCGCGGATCCCACCCGCGGACCTCACCCGCGGTCTCACCCACGGAGTACGCCATGACCACTGCCGCAACCCGCCACCCCGCCGCCGATGACGCCGTCAAGGCCCTTGCCGGGCACGGCGGTCATCTGATGCCCTCGGCGCAGCTCTCCGCGCTCGCCGGTGCCGGCACCGCCGACTGGGCGCGATTCGCCGCCCACTGGGACGAGCTCACCCTCGACACGTACATGGCCGACGGGGGCACGTACCGGTACCGCCGCTACGGCCAGTTCGAGCTCGACCCGGCCGCGGGCGCCCTCACCCTGCTGCCGCACGCGCCGTACCGTCAGGAGTCGGACATCAATCCGCTCAACGGCGGCATCGAGCGCGTCTTCGACCCGCTGACGGAGTCCTTCACCGGTGACCCGCTCCTGCGGTCCGTCATCGTCGAACTCGGCCGGATCTTCACCGACGTCGACGGCACGGCCTCATGGAACGTGAAACTGCACCCGTACCGCATCAGCGCCTCCGCCGACCAGCAGGGGCAGCCCGCGCCCGAAGGACGGCACCGAGACGGTGTCACCTTCATCACCTCGCTGCTCATCGGCCGCGACAACGTCACCGGCGGTGAGAGCGCCGTCTACACCGACGCCGGCGAACACCTGATCACAGCTACCCTGTCCGAGCCCGGTGACCTGCTGCTGGGCGACGACCGCCGCACGCTGCACTCGGTGACCCCGGTGCGCCCGGTGGACCCCGAACGCGCCGCCCACCGCGACGTGCTGGTGATCGCCTACACGGCGCGCTGAGCCACCTCCACCCCTCCGGTCTCCACCGTCCGCTGCCCTAGGAGCCCCCATGACCGTCAAAGCGGCCCGCCGCGCCTGGCTGACCGATCTTCCCGTCCTGCTGGTGGCGGTGGTGTGGGGCTCCAGTTATCTCGCCGCCAAGGAGGTCACCACGGCGCAGACCGTGCTGGCCGTGCTCGTCCTGCGGTTCGGTGTGGTGCTGCCGGTCCTGGTCGGCACCGGGTGGCGCAAGCTCAGGGCGCTGGACGGGGCGCAGCTGCGCGGGGCCGGGGTCCTCGGGCTGATCCTGTCCGGGATCTTCCTGTTGGAGACGTACGGCGTCGTGCACACCTCGGCGACCAACGCCGGGCTCATCATCAGCCTCACCATGATCTTCACGCCGCTCGCGGAGAGCCGGATCACGGGCAGGCGGCCCTCCGGGTCGTTCCTGGCGGCGGCGGGTCTCTCGGTGCTGGGTGTTCTGCTCCTCACGCAGGGCGCCGGGTTCACCGCGCCGTCCCTCGGTGATCTGCTGATGCTGGGCGCGGCCGTGGCCCGTACCGTGCACGTGCTGGCGATGTCACGCATGCGGTCGGTGCAGGGCGCGGACTCGATGTCGATGACCACGGTGCAACTGGGCAGCGCGGTCGCGGTGTTCGCGGTGCTGTCCACGCTGCCCGGCACCGGCAGCACCACGTGGGCCGCCGCGGCGGATCTGGACGCCGGGGACTGGCTCTGGCTGCTCTATCTGTCGGTGTTCTGCACCCTGTTCGCGTTCTTCGTGCAGATGTGGGCCGTACGCCGTACCTCGCCCTCCCGGGTCAGCCTGCTGCTGGGTACCGAGCCGGTGTGGGCCGCCGTCGTGGGGGTCACCCTCGCGGGGGACCGGCCGGGCTGGGTGGGGCTGCTGGGCGCGCTCCTCGTGCTCGCGGGCACGGCGTGGGGCCGCAGCGCGGCCGCCCCGCGGCAGACGTCAGTCGTCGAGCCAGCCGAGCCGGACGGCGCAGACACCGGCCTGGAACCGGCTGGCCGTTCCTAGCCGTTCGGTCAGTTCGGAGACGAGGCGGCGGACCGTGCGCTCGGAGACCCCGAGCTTGCGGGCCATCGCCTCGTCGGTGAGTCCGCCCCCGAGCATCCGCACCAGCTCACGGTGGCGGCCGGTCGGGTGCCAGTCGCCCTCGGGGCTGTCGGTCGCCGACTCGGTCAGCACAGTGGCGCTTTCCCAGCTGTGCTGGAAGATTCCCCGGAACACCCCGGCCAGCGTCTCGCCGCGCAGCACGATGGCGGCGATCTCCCCGTCCGCGGTCCGGGACGCCGGCACGATCGCCAGCGAGCCGTCCACCACGATGAGCCGCATGGGCAGGGTGTGCGCGGTGCGGACCTGGGCGCCCGCGCCGTTCAGCCTCCGCAGATACGCCGTCATGTGGGGGGCGGAGGCCGCCGAGCGCAGATGGATCGTCCGCATCCTCACGCCGCGGCCCAGCACGAGCCGGTCGCGTTCGAGCCCCGCCTCCACCATCTCCGCGGGCAGCGGTCGACCGGGGTGCAGGGACAGCACTTCCTCCTCCGCCCGCCGCGAGGCGTCCTCCAGAACCGCGGAGACATTGGCCATACCATTGACCACCTCCATCTGGACGGAGGCCAACTCCCGGGCGTGCACCGGCTGGAAGTCCGCCAACACCTGGGCGAGCGCGGAGCGGGTCTGCCGGACGGCGCTCAGCAGGGCGTCCGTGTGCTGTTCCTCGTCGAGAAGCAGCTTGCGCAGTGCGGTGTCCGGGGCGAGCGCCGTCCAGCCGTTGCGGTGACCCGACGACGGCACCAACAGGCCGAGTTCGCCGAGCAGTTGGAGCGCGCCGGCGAGCTCGCTCCCGCTCCAGCCGCGGTGTTCGGTGAGGGTCTGCGGGTTCCACTCCGCGTTGTCGAGAGCGAGGCGGTAGAGCTCCTGGGCTCGGGCACGCACGTCCACCGGAATGGGTCCCCCTACTGAGTGATGAGCGCTGTCCCCCGTGAAGCGCTCCCTCGGGGATCTTAGGAAGGGTCCCCCGCAGCGGGAAAGCGGTGGTCCGCCATTCGGACCGCCGTGGCTGGCTGAACGGGCGGGCGACGGTCGGCTGCCCACCGTGCTCCCGCACGCCGTCCGCACCTGGACATGGCCGGTGCCGGACCTTCCTCCGGATGGCCGCGGACGGTTCCGCCGGACCATGATGATCGCCCAGCGGGCGCCGCCGACCACGCGGCGACCGACCAGCGACTCGACGCCCGTCGAGCGACGATCACCCAGGGGGACCTTCATGTCCGCTTCCCAGCTGCTCCGTGGCCTGTTCGCGCTTCTCGCCGCCGCCCTCGTCCTCGGTGGCGTGCAGAGCGCCGCGGCGACCGCCACCGAGACCCGGGCCGTCGTGACCAGCGGCGACTCACTGATCTGGGGCTGACCGGGTGGCCAGACCGAGCATCGCCGTCGTCGCGCCGCTGACCGGGCCGCGCACGGACTGGGGAGCGGCTCTCCTCGACCAGCTGGAACGGATCCGCAGGGCCCGCCCGGACGCCGCCGAGTGGCACGTCTACGACGAGGCGCCGGAGGTCGCCCGGACCGTGGCCTGCGCCGGACACGCGGCCGTCGTCGGCCACAGCGACACGGAGGACGCCCGCAGGGCCCTGCCGGTGTACCGAGCCGCCCGGCTCCCCTGTCTGCTTCCCTTCGTCAGAGCCGGGGCGCCCGCGCTGAGCTGGGCACCGGACGGGGACGCACTGGCCCGCAGGATCGTCGAGGCGGCGACGGCTCTCGGCGTGAGCGCGCTCGCCGTCGCCCCGGACGAGGAACCCCGCTGGCGCGCGCTCGGGCGCGCGGTCGTCGAGGAGGCCGACAGGGTGGGGCTCGCGCCGGGCCCCGGCGGCGCGCTGGCGGTGCTGGCGCCGCAGGACCGGTTCGCGCGTTTCCTGCGGGGCACGGGTCCCGTCCTCATGCCGACGGACTGCGGGCTGGTCTCGTTCGCTCACCTGCGCCAGGCGGCATCGGGCCGTGAGGTGTGGGCCATCCACCCCCAGACGTGCGCGGTACGCCGCGCCAGAGCCGCTCTCACGGCACTCGCGCAGGCCGTGTCCGAGGATCACGCACCGCGCGGCGCGGCGCTGACGGACGCCGTGCGGGCGCGTTCGGGAATCCTGCTCACTGCCGACGGAGCCCCCCTGGGTGACGGCTGGCTGATCTCCCGGCTCCCGTGGACGTGCGCGGCGAGAACGCCGCTGTGACCTCCGTCCCACCGGCGGGGTTCACCGTCAGCCGGTGCTCACCGGGAGTTCCTTCACACCGTTGATCCACGCCGACCGCAGCCGGCGCGGGTCCCCGACGAGCCTCAGCCCGGGCATGGCGTCGGCGATCGCGTTGAAGATGAGATTGATCTCCAGCACGGCGAGGGACTTGCCCAGGCAGTAGTGCGGTCCGCCGCCGCCGAAGCCGAGGTGCGGGTTGGGGTCGCGGGTGACGTCGAAGGTGTCCGGGTCGTCGAAGACCTCGGGATCGTGGTTGGCCGAGGCGTAGAACAGGCCCAGCCGGTCGCCCCGGCGGATGCGCTTGCCGCCGAGTTCGGTGTCCTGGGTGGCCGTGCGCTGGAAGGCGGCGACCGGGGTCGCCCAGCGCACGATCTCCTCGGCCGCCGTCTGAGGGCGGTCGCTCTTGTACAGCTCCCACTGTTCCGGGTGGGTGAGGAAGGCGTGCATGCCGTGGGTGATGGCGTTGCGGGTGGTCTCGTTGCCCGCGACGGCCAGCATCAGCACGAAGAATCCGAACTCGTCGGAGCTGAGGTTGCCCTCGTCCTCCGCCGCGACGAGCTGCGTGACGATGTCGTGGGCCGGGCACTGCTTGCGGTCGGCGGCCATGTTCATCGCGTAGGCGATGATCTCCGTGGCCGACTCGGCGCCGACCTCCTCGGTGATGGCGTACTCGGGATCGTCGTACGCGATCATCTTGTTGGACCAGTCGAAGATCTTGTCCCGGTCCTCCTGCGGGACGCCCATCAGCTCGGCGATCGCCTGGAGGGGCAGTTCGCAGGCGACCTGGGTGACGAAGTCGAACGGCCCGGTGTGCGCGCGGGCGGAGGCGACGATGGAGTGGGCCCGGGCCCGCAGCCGGTCCTCCAGCGCCCGGATCGCCCGGGGCGTGAACCCGCGCTGCACGATCTGCCGGACCCGGGTGTGCTCCGGCGGGTCCATGTTCAGCAGGATCAACCGCTGTGCGTCGATGGAGTCGCGCTCGATGTGCTCGTTGAAGCGGATGATCGCCGTGTTGAGGGACGACGAGAACAACTCGGGGTGGGTGGAGACGTACTTGACGTCGGCGTGCCGGGTGACGGCCCAGTAGCCCTCGTCCTGGAAGCCGGCGAGACCGGCCCGCTGCGCCACCCAGCAGACCGGTTCGGCCCGGCGCAGCTCGGCGAACTCCGGCAGGGGCACGCGGTGGTGCAGCAGGTCGGGGTCGGTGAAGTCGAACCCCTCGGGCAGCGCGGGACAGGGCATGGGCGGCTCCCACCACTCGTACCGACTTATCGGTCTGACGGCCCATCAGCTGTGCGGAGTTGCGGTGACGGTAGTAACGGGTTCTACAAGTAGCAAGAGGCACGGCCCCGCCAATTGCCCGCACGACTATTGCGGTCACCGAACGGCCCTCAGCACACTGTGCACAGAACTAGAACGCGTACTAGTTCCGCTGAGCCTCCCGGAGAGGACCCGCACCCATGGCTGCCGAACCCGTGATCGTCGAAGCCGTACGCACCCCCATCGGCAAGCGCGGCGGCGCGCTCGCCAACCTGCACCCCGCCTACCTCCTCGGCGAGACCTATCGCGAACTCCTCGGCCGGACCGGCATCCCCGCCGACTGCGTCGAGCAGATCGTCGGCGGTACGGTCACCCACGCCGGCGAGCAGTCCATGAACCCCGCGCGCACGGCCTGGCTGACCATGGGGCTCCCCTACGAGACGGCCGCGACGACCGTCGACGCGCAGTGCGGGTCGTCCCAGCAGGCCTCGCACATGGTGGCCAACATGGTCGCGGCGGGCGTGATCGACGTCGGCATCTCGTGCGGGGTGGAGTCGATGTCGCGGGTGCCGCTGGGGTCGGGCTCGAAGCACGGGCCGGGCAAGCCGTTCCCCGACGAGTGGAACGTGGATCTGCCGAACCAGTTCGAGGCGGCCGAGCGGATCGCCCGGCACCGGGGTCTGACCCGCGAGGACGTCGACGCGCTGGGTCTCGCCTCGCAGGAACGGGCCGCCCACGCCTGGGCGGAGGAGCGGTTCAAACGGGAGACCTTCGCCGTCCAGGTCCCCACGACCGAGGAGGAGCAGCACGCCGGGCAGGGCATGTGGCGCCTGGTCGACCGGGACGAGGGCCTGCGCGACACGACAGCGGAGGGTCTGGCCTCGCTGAAGCCGATCATGCCGACGGCGGTGCACACGGCCGGCAACTCCTCGCAGATCTCCGACGGGGCGTCGGCGGTCATGTGGGCGTCGAAGCGGATGACGCGGGCGCTGAAGCTGAGGCCCCGGGCGCGGATCGTGGCCCAGGCGCTCGTGGGGTCCGACCCCCACTTCCATCTCGACGGCCCGATCGACGCGACCAACGCCGTACTGGGCAAGGCCGGGATGTCGTTGAAGGACATCGACCTCGTGGAGATCAACGAGGCGTTCGCGTCCGTGGTGCTGAGCTGGGCGCGGGTCTTCGACCAGGACCTGTCGAAGGTGAACGTCAACGGCGGCGCCATCGCGCTCGGGCACCCGGTGGGAGCGACCGGGGCCCGGCTCATCACGACGGCACTTCACGAACTGGAGCGCGCGGACAAGGAGTTCGCGCTGATCACCATGTGCGCGGGCGGCGGCTTGGCCACCGGCACGATCATTCAGCGGTTGTAGACGTCCAGTTGACGAACGTGGTGAACGCGGCGGGATCGAGGGTGAGGACCGGTCCCGCCGGGGTCTTTGAGTCGCGTATGGCGATGGTGGCGGAGGTTTCTGCGACCTCTACACAATCACCGCCTTGGTCACCGCTGTACGTCGACTTACGCCAGCCCGGGGCCCCGATCGGCGCGCATTCGACGCATTCGCCGCCTTGATCGCTGCTGTAGCTGGACTTACGCCACTGAGTCCCCGCCGGAATCGCGATGCTCGCCATAGCGTTCCTCCATCACTCGCCGGATCAGCCCCGCCGAATCCCTGAGGGAGAGCGCGGCGGCCTGTAGATGATCGTAACGGAGCGAGCAATCCCTGACGGTGTTCGGGTTCGCCGTCGGATGCCCGCTGCCATAGCCCTCGGTGTAGACGATGGCCGGGTCGCTCAGGAAGCGGAAGAGGGTGAACGAGCCGGTCAGTCCCGCGTGCGCTCCGGCCGAAAACGGCAGCACCTGGACGTTGATCCGGGGGTTGCTGTCGAAGCTCAACAGGCGCTCCAGTTGGCCCCGCATGATCGCGGGTCCGCCGATCTCCTGGTACAGGGCGGCCTCGCTGAGCACCATCCAGAAGACCGGCGGCTCGCTCTTCTCGAAGATGCGCTGCCGGGCGAGGCGAACGGCGGTGCGGTCGTCGAGGTCGGTTCGATCCAGCGCACCGAGAGTGGCCCGCACATACGCGTCGGTCTGGAGCAGGCCGTGCAGCATGCCCATCTGGAAGGTGCAGATTTCCAAAGCCCGCCCCTCCAGCTCCGCCACCTGCTGGAACCACGCCGGGAGCCGGCTCCGCAACACCAACTCGACGAGGCGGGAGAACATACCGTCCGTCCCCAGCGCCGCATCCGCCCGTTCGCTGAACTCCGGCGTCGGAAGCTTCCTGGCCGTCTCGATCTGGCCCACCAGGGAGCCGGTGTAGTTGAGGATGTCCCCCAACTGCCGCTGCGTCAGCCCGGCGGCCTCCCTGTGCCTCCGCAGCTCGAAGCCGTAGTAGTCGAGCGGCGACGCACCCGGGTCAAGGGCGTTGATGTGGGTCACGGCAGAAGCCCCTCTCACGCAACGCGGCCCACAAAGGAACCGGTTGTATCCGTTCCGTAGCCGAGGGTAGTCATCGCGCGTCAGCCTCGTCCCGTGAACGAATACATTCCCGCCCGGTACGCGATGCGCCTCACCGTCGGCTCGCACGCCCCCCGGCACATCCGCCGTATCGTCCACTCCTTCCTTGAGGAGTGGCACATGCCCGAGCTGTCGGACGCCGTGGAGCTGGGCGTGACCGAACTGCTCGCCAACGTCGTACGGCACGTCCCGGACCGCCGCTGCGCGCTGCTGTTGCTGCGGCAGCGCACGGGCGTACGGGTGGAGGTCACGGACGGCAGCGATGAACTGCCGTGCACACCGGAGGGGCTGGACGCCGAGGCCGAGGGCGGCCGTGGGCTGCTCCTGCTCGACGCGATGGCCGACAAGTGGGGCGTGTCGCTGCGGTCCGGGGGCGGGAAGACGGTGTGGTTCGAGTGCGCGGCCCGCTAACAGAAGGGAGCATCCGGCGCGTTGGCCCAGAAGGAGAGGAAGGACCAGGTCTGCGCTCCGATGCGACCGTCGACGACGATGCCGGCGCACTGCTGGAAGGCCCTGGTCGCGGACTGCGTCAGTCGACCGAAGTCCCCGTCCACGTCCAGACCGGCGTCGATCGCCTGGTTCAGGTAGCACTGGGCCTGCTGGACCACCGCTCCGGATGACCCCAGACGGAGGTTCGGTCGGTTGATGGTGAAGTCGCAGACGTCGTCCGGCCCCTGGGCCACGAGGGCTGCTGGACGATTCAAGTGGTCCACGACCCGGGCCCGTTCGACCGTGTCGGTCGCCGAAGCCGCGGCCGGTGCTGCCGCGAGGGAAAGGGGAAGTGCCAGCGCTGCTACGGCGGTGAGGACACGTCGCATCCCGATCACCTCCAGAGAGGGTGCTCTTCCTTCTCATCGTGCGCGGCCCTCACCCGGGCTGCATCTCGGGCCGATTGCGCCGTCAACCAGTCACCCGCGTACGGCCTTTCGGTCCGGCACGGGTTCCCCCTCGGCCGCCGCTGCGGTGGCGGCCCGGGGGCCGGACAGTGCGCAGGTGAGTCCGAACCCCGCCGCCACCACCACCGCTCCCCCCGCCGCGTCCAGCACCCAGTGGTTGCCGGTCGCCACGATCGAGACCCCGGTGAGCAGCGGATGCAGCAGGCCCAGCGCCTTCATCCACCACCGTGACGCCAGGACGGCGATCACGACCCCGCACCACAGCGCCCAGCCGAAGTGCAGCGACGGCATGGCCGCGTACTGGTTGGTGAGGGCGGTGAGCGTGCCGTAGTCGGGCCGGGAGAAGTCCTGGACGCCGTGCACGGTGTCGATGAACCCGAGCGTCGGCATGAGACGAGGTGGGGCCAGCGGGTAGAGCCAGAAGCCGACCAGGGCGAGCAGGGTGGCGAAACCCAGTGCGGAGCGGGCCCAGCGGTAGTCGCCGGGGCGGCGCCAGTAGAGGACCGCGAGGACGGCCAGCGGGACGGCGAAGTGGAACGACGTGTAGTACTGGTCGAGGAACTCCCGCAGCCAGCCGATCCCGACGACGGTGTGGTTGACCCAGTGCTCGACGTCCAGCCGCAGGGTGCGCTCCAGGTCGTGGATCTGCATGCCGTGCTCCTCGGCCTCGGCGCGCCCGGCCGCGTTGCTGCCGCCGGTGGCCGCGAGCCGGACCTGGGAGTAGGCGGCGTAGGTGACGCGCAGGAGGAGCAGCTCCAGGAGAAGGTGGGGCCGGGTGAGGGCGCGGCGCAGAAACGGCAGCAGCGGCACGTGCCGGAAGCGGCCCGGGACCGCGGGAGCGTGGGCGGTCGGCAGCGGCGACCGCCAGGCCGGCGCGGTGCGGGACAGGAACGGCACGGCGGTGGCGGCGGCCAGCGCGGTCAGCAGGACGACGTTGTCCCGCACGGGGTTCAGGAACGTCATGTTCGGCAGGATCATCGTGGCCGGCAGGGTCATGACCACGACGACGGTGACCGGCCACACGTACCGGTCGCAGGCGCGTCCGCCGACCCGGCCGGCGACCGTGAGCAGCACCCACAGCAACTGGTGCTGCCAGGCCGTCGGCGAGACGACGATCGCGGCGCAGCCGGTGATGGCGACGGCGAGCAGCAACTGACCGTCGCGGAAGCAGCGCACGGCCCGGCGCAGGGCCAGGACGGCGACGGCCGCGCCGAGCGTCAGGAGGATCGCGACCTCCAGGGGGCCGGTCAGGCCGAGCCGGAGGAGGGCGCCGTGCAGGGACTGGTTGGTGACGCCGTCGGCCGGGCCGCCGAGGCCGACGCCGGCCATGTGGTGCACCCAGTAGCGGTGGGAGTCGTGCGGCATCGCCGCCCAGGCGAGGCCGGTGCAGGCGGCGAAGGTGACGCCGGTGGCGAGCGCGGCGCGTCGGCGGCCGGTGCACCACAGCAGGGGCGTGAACAGCAGCAGGGTGGGCTGGAGCGCCGCCGCGACGCCGATGAGCAGGCCGCTGGTGCGCTGGCCGCGGGCGGCGAAGCAGCCGAGCAGGACGAGCAGGACCGGGATGATGCTGGTCTGGCCGAGCCACAGGGTGTTGCGGACGGGCAGGGACAGCATCAGCAGGCTGACGGCGACCGGCGCGGCCAGCAGTGCCGTGCGGCGGCCGACCGGCGGGGGCAGGGCGCGGGCGGCGATCAGGCCGAGGGCGACGACGAGCAGCAGCGTGCCGAAGGTCCAGCCCCAGCCGAGGGCCTGTTCGGCCGAACGGGTGAGCGGCTTCAGGACGAGTCCGCCGAAGGGTGTGCCGGTGAAGCGGGTCGAGGCGTAGAGCGAGCCGTTCACGTGCAGGACGCCGCCCGGCCCGACCCAGGTCTCCAGGTCGGTCAGCCGCTCGCCGCGCGGGGTGGCGAGGACCACGGCCAGCTGCCGGGCGGCGAGGACGGCGGCGATCAGCCACAGTCCGAGGCGGGCGGCGCGCAGGCGTGTGTGAGCCCCACCGGTGGCCGTCGCTCCGAAGCCTTCCGCCGGTCGTCCGCCGTGATCCGCATTCGCCACGCCTCGTCGGCCTCTCGCGCCAGTTCATCCCACATGTCCTGAATATGGGAATTCCTCCTGCGAACCCTATGGGGAATGAGCGGTTCCGGAGAAGAAGACGCGGTCGGTCGCGACCGCGCGCGGGTGGCGCGCGCAGCCGCCGTGGACGCGATATGGATCACATGAAGATCGGCCGTGAACCGCTTTCTGCCGGGCAGAAGCAGCAGCACAGCCACGATTTACGTGCAGTGTGCAACGAAAGGCGTACCGCCCGTAAGCGGAGCAAATTCGCCTATCGTCGCTTTTTCGGCCCGTACGACAGCGCCGCCGCGCGGGACCGCGTCCCTGTCCCCGTCGAAAGGTAGGCGAGCGAGTCTTGTCGACTGCCTCAGTCGTCGCCCCCGCGTCCCTCGTGAAGTCCGGCAGGGCGAAGGCCCCCGACCCCACCGTCACCGACCCCGCGCTCGTCAGGCGCGCCGTGAAGGCGGCCGCGCTGGGCAACGCGATGGAGTGGTTCGACTTCGGCGTCTACAGCTACATCGCGGTCACGCTGGGCAAGGTCTTCTTCCCCTCGGGCAACCCCACCGCCCAGCTGCTGTCGACGTTCGGCGCCTTCGCCGCGGCCTTCCTGGTCCGCCCGCTCGGCGGCATGGTCTTCGGCCCGCTCGGCGACCGCGTCGGCCGCCAGAAGGTCCTCGCCCTGACCATGATCATGATGGCGGCGGGCACCTTCGCGATCGGCCTGATCCCGTCGTACGCGACGATCGGCGTCGGCGCGCCGGTCCTGCTGCTGGTGGCCCGCCTCGTGCAGGGCTTCTCCACCGGCGGTGAGTACGCGGGCGCATCGACGTTCATCGCCGAGTACGCCCCCGACAAGCGGCGCGGCTTCCTCGGCAGCTGGCTGGAGTTCGGCACGCTCGCCGGCTACATCGCCGGCGCGGGCTTGGTCACGATCATGACCGCCCTGCTCTCCGCCGACGACCTGACCTCCTGGGGCTGGCGCATCCCGTTCCTGATCGCGGGTCCGATGGGCATCATCGGCCTCTACCTGCGGCTGCGCCTGGAAGAGACGCCGGCCTTCGCGGCCGAGGCGGAGAAGGCCGAGAACAACCGCCCGAAGACGCCGCTGCGCGAGATGGTAGCCGGCCAGTGGCGCGCGCTGCTGCTCTGCGTCGGCCTGGTGCTGGTCTTCAACGTCACCGACTACATGCTGCTGTCGTACATGCCGAGCTACCTGACCGGTCAGCTCCACTACGACGAGACGCACGGCCTGCTGGTCGTCCTCGGCGTGATGGCCGTGATGATGATCGCCCAGCCGTTCGTCGGCGCCCTGACCGACCGCGTGGGCCGCCGCCCCGTGATCGCCACCGGCTGCGCGGGCTTCCTGCTGCTGTCCGTCCCGGCACTGCTGCTGATCCGCGAGGGCAGCCTGCTCGCCGTCGCCCTCGGCATGGGCGCCCTCGGCCTGCTGCTGGTCTGCTTCACGGCGGCGATGCCCTCGGCACTCCCGGCGCTGTTCCCGACCAAGGTCCGCTACGGCTCGCTGTCCATCGGCTTCAACGTCTCGGTGTCCCTGTTCGGCGGCACGACCCCGCTGGTGGTCACGGCCCTGATCGGCGCCACCGGGAACATGATGATGCCCGCTTACTACATGATGGCCGCGGCCGTGATCGGCGGTTTCGCCGTGTGGCGCATGGCGGAGTCGGCGGGACGCCCGCTGCCCGGCTCGGCGCCCTCGGTGGCGGGTCGACACGCCGAGTGATAACCCGCTGACAGCGACCCGCGTACCAACTATCTTCGTCAGCGCCAGTAGTTAGGGATGCTAACTATGCCGACGAAAGGTAGAGGTGCATGAGCGAGTCGCACGTCTGGGACGAGGTCGACGCCTACTTCACCGCCCACCTCGCCCCGGACGACGAAGCCCTGGCGGCCGCCCTGCGCGACAGCGACGCCGCCGGGCTTCCGCACATCAACGTCGCGGGCAACCAGGGCAAGCTGCTCCAGCTCCTCGCGCAGATCCAGGGCGCCCGCCACATCCTGGAGATCGGCACGCTCGGCGGCTACAGCACCATCTGGCTGGGCCGCGCCCTGCCCGCCGACGGGCGCCTGGTCTCCCTGGAGCACGACCCGCGGCACGCCGAGGTCGCCGTCCGCAACATCGCCCGCGCCGGCCTGGACAAGCTCGTCGAGGTGCGGGTCGGCCCGGCCCTGGAGTCGCTGCCCAAGCTGGCCGACGAGAACCCGCCCCCGTTCGACCTGGTCTTCATCGACGCCGACAAGGCCAACAACCCGCACTACGTGGAGTGGGCGATCAGGCTCACCAGCACGGGCAGCCTGATCGTCCTCGACAACGTCGTACGGGGCGGCCGGGTCATCGACGCGGACAGCACCGCCCCGGACGTGACGGGCACGCGCACCGCGATCGAACTGATCGCCGCCCACCCGAGACTGAGCGGCACCGCGATCCAGACGGTGGGGATGAAGGGCTACGACGGGTTCGCGCTGGCCCGCGTGCTGGCGTGAGGCGCCGCCGTCACACCTCGTGGTAGAAGCCCACGTTGACGCTGCGCGGGGCGGTGCGGTCCTGGACGATGATCTCGCCGCTGCCGCCCCTGGGCAGCGGGACGGTGCCGCCGTAGGCCAGGGGCTGCACGTACTCGCCCATCGTCAGCCGCACTTCGGAGGACGGATCGGGCTGGGAGCCGCGCAGCCAGGTGACCTGCCAGGTCCCCTCCGGCCCGCACAGGAACTCCAGGTGGACGCGGGAGACGAACAGCCAGTCGTCCGGCGTGCTCAGCCGGCACACGGACTTGTCGCGGCCCACCCGCAGCACCGCGCCCGGCTCGCTCGGCGCATCGGCCATGAGCATGCCGGCCGTGGCGCCCGCCTCCGCCTCCGCAACGGTGGCCATGGTGAGTTCGAGCACGTGCGCTCCTTCTGAGACGTCCCGGTGGGCCAGACAGGTTCTTGGCCCGCCGCATGATAAAACGCCCGGCCACGCGGTGTCCGGCACAATGGCCTCATGACCGAGCGAAAGCCGCCAGGCGTCGACTTCGAGTCCTGGGTCGACAAGCAGATCCGTGACGCGGAGACGCGCGGGGAGTTCGACCGGCTGCCGGGCGCGGGCGAACCGCTCCCCCGCGAGATCGAGAGCACCTACGACGAACTGTGGTGGGTCAAGCGGAAGATGGCCCGCGAGGGCTTCTCCGTCCTGCCGCCGGCGCTGGCCCTGCGCAAGGAGGCGGAGGACGCGCTGGAGGCCGCGCTCGCGGCCCCCTCGGAGCGGATCGCCCGGAAGATCGTCGACGAGGTCAACGCCAAGATCCGCGACATGATGTTCAAACCGCCGCCCGGCCCCCCGCTGGGAAAGAAGCCGTACGACGTCGAGGACGTCGTACGGCAGTGGCGGGAGCGCCGGGCGGACCGGTGACCGGGGGATCTCCCCCGGCTCACACGTGCAGCAGCCGTTCGGCCAGCTCGCGGTAGTCCTTCAGGGCCAGCCGGAGCTGCTCGGTGTCGGCCGAGGACACGGACCTGCCCTCGCCGCCCTCGACGGACTGCCAGGAGTGGCGCAGGGTGCGGCGGCGCTGGGTCACGGCCTCGGTGAAGCGGGCCGCGATCTCCTCCAGCACGTGGTCCGCCTCCTCGACGGCGGCCCGGGGCCCGTCGACGAACCCGGCGACGGCGTGCTGCAACTGCGAGCCGAGCTTGTCGGACTCCTCGTGGGCGAGGAGGTGGGCCCGGTTCTTGGCGGAGCCGACCTTGTCGGGGCCGGTGCCGTGGTCGCCGCGGGGCGCTCCGGTGCCGTGCCGGTCCGGGTCGTGCCGGTCGGCGCCGAGCCTGTCGGCGCCTTCAGTGCCGGGCCGCTCCGTGCCGGGCAGATCGGTGCCGTGCGCCACGGCACGGTCCGCGTCGGTGCCGTGCGGGGTTCCGCGGTCGGCCGCGACGCCGCGCTCGGTGCCGCGGTCCGTTTCCGGACCCCGGGCCGTCTCGTGGCGGTCGGTGCCCGGTGCGGCCGGGCGGTGGCCGGTGCCCAGGGCGCTCTCGCCGCGGGCGTCCGGCGCCTGGTCGCCGGGCGGTCGGGTCATGTCGGTCATTGCCTCAACTCTCCTTCGCCTGACGTCGGTTCATCGCCCACGGCATGTGCCCACCGCGGGACTGGGCCTTGCGGCCGCCGTTCAGGGCGGCGCGCTCGCGGCCGTTGTCGTGCCGTCCGCCGGTGTGGCCGCCGCCGTCGTGGCGGGCCGGCTTCACCAGCTCCTCGAACAGGGCGCGGGCCGCCACCATGGCCTCACGCATGTCTTCCGTACCCTGGCCGCCGTCACGGGCGTCCTCCGCGCGCAGATGCGCGGCGCGGTGCACGCGCCGGTAGCCGTCCACGTGGTGGGCGTGGTGCACGGACAGCGCGGACAGCTGTTCCTCGTACTGCCCGCCGTCCGGGAAGCCCCGGGCACCGGCGAGTTCGGCGAGCAGCCGGTCCGCCTCGGCGACGGCATCGCGCGGCGAGTCGACGAACCGCTCCTGGGCGGCCGTCCAGCGCGCCTCGTACTGCTCGCGCTGCGCCGGCTCCAGCGGCCGCTCGCGCAGCTCGCCGTGGCGCTGTACGCGCTCGGTCAGTTCACGCTCGGCCGCTTTGGCGTCACCGTCGTGCCGGGCGACGGCCCGGTCGTACTCGGGTCCGAAGCGCCGCTTCAGGCTCGGGCCCTGCCGAGGCCCGCGGGCGCGCAGGGTCATGACGGCCGCGATGATGACGACCGCCGCGATCACGATCAGAGCAATGATCAGGCCAGTGGACATGAATGCCTTCCGGGTTCTCGGCCCAACCGGCTCTCCTCGCGAGCCGGTTCGTCCGTCGGGTTGCCCCAAACCCGGTGTCCAAACGGCGCCCGGGCGCAACCGCGTGGCCGGGACTATTCGGTTGCGGGTCCGATGGGGCGCCTGTGGAAAATGCGGTTCATGACCTGGACCGTGACTCCGGAACCGTACGACTCCCCCGTCGCCGCCGCTCTGTGGCGGGCGTACTACACCGAGGTCAGCGACCGCTGGTACCTCCTGCACGAGGGCCGCCGGACCGACCCGGCCGAGCTGGAGCGGGAGATCGCCGCCCAGCCGGGCGCCGACCTCGCCCCGCCGGACGGCCGGCTGCTCGTCGCCCGGTACGGCGGCGAGCCGGCCGGCAGCGCGGGCGTACGGCTGGTGGACGGCTCGACCGCCGAGCTCAAGCGGGTGTTCCTGCGCGAGCCGATGCGCGGCAGGGGCGGCGCCCCGCTCCTGGTCGGGGCCGCCGAGGAGGCCGCCCGTGCGCTCGGTGCCACCCGGATGATCCTCGACACCCGCAGTGATCTCGTAGAGGCCCGCGGCCTCTACGCCCGCCTCGGGTACCGGGAGACCGCACGCCACAACGACGACCCCTACGCGGAGCACTGGTTCAGCAAGGACCTGGCCTGACCTCAGACCCTCTCCTGCGCGGAGTGCGTGCGGTACGGCCGCTCGCGCCGGGACCCGCACAGTTCGCCGTTCAGCTCGCGCACGAGCCGCTCCAGGTCGGTCGGCCGGTCCGGCCCCCACCAGTCGCCGAGCAGCTCGGCGAGGGACTCCTCGCGGGCCTCGGCCAGCCGTTCGGCGACCTCGCGCCCCTGCCCGGTCAGGACCATGTCGACGCCCCGGCGCACGGCGAGCCTGCGCTCCTCGGCCTGCCGGGCGGCCTCCATGATCACGGTCAGGGGCACGGGCATGGTGTCGGCCAGCACGCCCGGCTCCACCGAGCCGTGGCGCCGCATCCGCAGCAGCAGCCAGCTCGTGGCGGGCAGCAGGTCGTAGTCCGCCCGGGCGGTGATCTTCCGGTAGATCTCCCGCCGCCCCGCGCGGGTGCCGAGCACCGAAAGGGCCCGGCAGACCTCGTCGTACGAGGACCGCTCGACGGGGTTGCTGGCCAGGGTCTCGGTGACGTCCGGCGCGGTGACCGAGCCGCGCAGCCGGTCCTCCTTCAGGAACCAGGCCAGCACGAAACCGAGGAGCGCGACGGGGGCGGCGTACAGGAAGACGTCCGTGATGGAGACGGCGTAGGCGTGCAGGGCCGGCGGGCGCAGGCCGGGCGGCAGGGCGGCGATGCCGCGCGGGTCGGCCTCCAGTGCGTCCACCGAGACGCCGGGCGGCAGCGTGGCACCGCGGAAGGCGTCGGTGAGCTGCTCCCCCAGGCGGCCGGCGAACACCGTGCCGAAGACGGCGACGCCGAACGAGGCGCCGATGGAGCGGAAGAAGGTCGCGCCGGAGGTGGCGACGCCCAGGTCCTCGTAGGGGACGGCGTTCTGCACGATGAGCACGAGGACCTGCATCACCAGGCCGAGGCCGAGCCCGAAGACGAAGAAGAAGCCGCTCAGCTCGGCGGTGGAGCTGTGCTCGTCCAACTGGTGGAGCAGGAGCAGCCCGAGCGTGGTGACGCCGGTGCCGGCGATCGGGAACACCTTCCAGCGGCCGGTGCGGCTGACGATCTGCCCCGAGGCCGTCGAGGCCAGCAGCAGGCCCAGCACCATCGGCAGCATGTGCACACCGGACATGGTCGGGCTGATGCCCTGCACGACCTGGAGGAAGGTCGGCAGGTAGGTCATGGCACCGAACATGGCGAACCCGACGACGAAACTGATCACGGCGGCGAGCGTGAAGGTCCGCACGCGGAACAGCTTGAGCGGCAGGACGGGTTCGGCGGCCCGCCGCTCGACGGCCACGAAGGCGACGGCGAGGACGACGCCCAGGACCGCCAGGCCGACGATCTGCCAGGACCCCCAGGCCCAGGTCGTCCCGCCGAGCGAGGCGACCAGGACCAGACAGGTGGCGACGGCGGCGATGAGGAAGGTGCCGAGGTAGTCGATGACGTGCCGTCGCGCCGTGCGCGGGATGTGCAGGACGGCGGCGATCACGGCGAGCGCGACGACGCCGACGGGCAGGTTGACGTAGAACACCCAGCGCCAGCTCAGATGCTGGGTGAACAGCCCGCCGAGCAGCGGCCCGAGCACACTGGTCGCGCCGAACACGGCACCGAACAGGCCCTGGTAGCGGCCCCGTTCACGCGGCGACACCAGATCGCCGACGATCGCCATCGACAGCACGATCAGCCCGCCGCCGCCGAGGCCCTGCACGGCCCGGAAGGCGATCAGCTGGGCCATGTCCTGCGCGGCGCCGCACAGCGCGGACCCGACCAGGAAGATCACGATCGCCGTCTGGAACAGCCGCTTGCGCCCGTACTGGTCGCCGAGCTTGCCCCACAAGGGGGTCGCGGCGGTCGCGGCCAGCAGATACGCGGTGACCACCCAGGAGAGGTGATCCAGACCGCCGAGATCGCTGACGATCGTGGGCAGCGCGGTCGACACGATGGTCTGGTCGAGGGCGGCGAGCAGCATGCCGAGGAGCAGGGCTCCGATGGAGACCAGGACGTTCCCGGACACCTGCTCCCGGGGAGCCGCGCCCTGCGGCTTCAGCGTGGTGGCGTTCCCGTCCTCGGCCATCCGACCTCCCGCGTCTGCTGTGACGTTTTCCATCGTGACCGCTGTGACCCGTTATGGCCCGCCGGGCCCTTTTGGAAGCTGCGCTTCCGGGGGCTCCTCGACCGCACTGTGGAGAAGATCTGGATAATCTCTGGAGTTCGCGAGGGGAGGGAGGAACGCGTGGAACCGCCCAACGGCCACCCGTGCCCGGAGTGCGGCGCGCCCAGACAGCGGGACAACACGCCCGCCTGCGCCTGCACCGACCGTGCCGCCGAGGCCCTCCGCGACGCCCGCACGACCCAGGCGGCGGCAGCGGAGGACTTCGACCCGCTGCGGATCCGCCCCTACGTGGAGATCGACGGCGGGGGGTCCGCCCAGCCGGGCGCCGACGAGGGGCGGCCCCCCTCACCGGCCGGGGCTGCGACGTCCCCGCACCCGGGGGAGCACAGGGCACCCGAGGCCTCCCCGCCCCCCGCCGCACCTCCGGCCGGCTCGGCCGGAGCCACCCCGCACACCTCCCCGACGGACGCCGCGGCCACGCCCCCGCAGGCACGTTCCGGTGCTCCCGGACGGTCCGGGCCCGGCGCCCCGGAGCCACCGCGCG